>VXME01000098.1 GCA_009861545.1 Acidobacteriota bacterium
GCAATCGCCGTCACCCACACTGCCTCGCTGGTGGGCGACGATGCCGCCTACGACGCGCTGTTCGACCGGCTGGGCATTCGCCGGGTGCACAGCTTGCCCGAACTGCTCGACACCCTGGCCGTCCTGGGAACCCTCGGGCCGCTGGGAGGCAGCCGGCTGGTGTCGCTGAGCTGCTCCGGCGGCGAGGCTGCCATGGTTGCCGACCGCAGCCGAGGCCGCGGCCTGAGCTTCCCGCCGTTCGCCCCCGACCACGCCGACCAGGTGGCGTCCGCCCTGGAAGGCCGGGTCGCGGTCACCAACCCGCTCGACTACCACACGTTCATCTGGGGCGATGAGGCCCGCCTGACCGGCTGTTTCAAGGCCGCTCTCGGTGCAGACGGCCCGCAGTCCACACCGGCCCCGTTCGATGCTGCGCTCCTGGTGCTCGACTTCCCGGCCGACGGGCTCGACCGGTCGCGCTGGTGGCCCACCCTCGATGCCTTCAGCGAAGCCTGTGCAGCTACGAGCACTCCCGGCGTGGTGGCCGCCTCGCTGGCCGAGAACCTGCCGGAGGAGGCCCGCGCCCGGTCCGCCAAGCTGGGCCTGGCCGCCTGCGGCGACATAGACACCGCCCTGTCGGCGCTCGAGGCCGCTGCGGTTTGGGGGGAGCAGACCGGCAATCCGATGTCCTTGCCGGATCAGCCGAACGAGGCAGGCCCTGGCTGCACGGCATTGCCGGAATACGAGTCGAAGCGGCGTCTGGGCGCGGCCGGTGTTGCCGTGCCAGCCGGGGGGCCGGTACCCGCCGGAGAGGCCGCGGCCGCAGCCGACCGGCTCGGATACCCGGTGGTCGTGAAGACTGTCGACGCGGTCCACAAGACCGACACGGACGGGGTAGTGGTGGGCATCGAAGACCCAGAAGAGGTCGCCGCCGCCGCCCGGCGCCTTGCCGGCGACAACGAAACCGTGATGGTGGAGTCCTGCGTCACCGGCGCCGTGGCCGAGTTGCTGGTGAGCGTGCGATCGGCGCCTCCAGTCGGGATGCTGCTCACAATCGGAGCCGGCGGGACGCTGGCCGAGTTGCTCGACGACACCGTCAGCCTGCTTCTGCCCGCGTCTGCCGATGACGTTCGCCAAGCCCTGCGCGGCCTGCGAATCTGGCCGATGCTGGCAGGACACCGGGGCCGTCCGGCCGCCGCGGTCGAAGCAGTGGTCGGGGTGATCGATGCGCTCGGCGCGCTGGTACGCGACGATCGCAGCATCATCGAAATCGAGATCAACCCCCTTATCGTCACGAACGAGGCGGCCGTCGCCGCCGACGCGCTGATGCTCCTGGCTGAGCCACCGGGCCATGGCTGAGCCCACCCCGGTCGGCGCCGTGACGGCCGTCGCCGACGGTCCGGTACTCGAGATCACCCTCGACCGTCCCAAGGCCAACGCCATTGACGCAGCCACCAGTCGCGAGCTGAGCCAGGTGTTCGCGACCTTCCGCGACGACGAAGACCTACGGGTCGCGATACTCACCGGCGCTGGCGACCGGTTCTTCTGCGCTGGGTGGGACCTCAACGCCGCAGCCGGTGGTGAGGACTTCGGGGCCGACTACGGCGAAGGCGGCTTCGGCGGCTTCGGTGAGCTGCCCGGCCTGCTCAAGCCGGTGATCGCCGCGGTCAACGGCATGGCCGTCGGTGGGGGATTCGAGATCGTGCTGGCTGCCGACCTTGTGGTGGCGGCCGAGCACGCCCGCTTCTGGCTGCCGGAGACCTCGCTGGGGATAGTGCCCGACACCGCGTCGGTGCGCCTGCCCCGGATGCTCCCGCCCGCCGTGGCCAACGAGGTCCTCTATGCGGGTCGGCGCCTCGATGCGGCCGAGGCGCAGCGCTGGGGACTCGTCAACGCGGTAGTGAGCGCCGCCGACCTCATGGCCGAGGTTCGCGCCCTGGCCGCCCGAGTCGTGGAGGCCGCTCCGTTGTCGGTGGCTGCCATCAGCCAGATCCGCGACCGCACCCAGCATCTGCCGCTGGCCGAGGCCTTCAAGCTGTTGCGCTCCGGCGACCTGGACGCCTACGAGGCCATGCTGGCCTCCGCCGATGCCGTCGAGGGTCCCAGAGCCTTCACCGAGGGCCGCGCTCCCTGCTGGCAGGGCCGCTAGCGCTCGGGCCGCGGCCGCGCGCTCACGGTCGCACAGCCCTTAGATCTCAGGGACCGCCCTCCACAGGCGTGAACCGGCGGGTCCAGGCTTGGAGCAGGCGGTCGAGCAGCATCGCCAGCAGCACGATGGCCAGACCGGCCACGAATCCCGAACCCACCGAGTCGGTGCGTCTCAGTCCCTTCACGGTCTCCAGACCCAGGCCGCCGCCTCCGACCAGTCCGGCGATCACCACCATGGCCAGCACCAGCATCACCGTCTGGTTGATGCCGGCCATGATGCTCGGCGCGGCCAGGGGCAGCTGCACCTTGCGCAGCGTCTGGCCCCGGGTGGCCCCGAAGGCCCTCGAAGCCTCCGTGGCCTCGCCCTCCACCTGGCGGATGCCCAGATTGGTGAGCCGGGTCGCGGCCG
>VXME01000099.1 GCA_009861545.1 Acidobacteriota bacterium
CCCCCCCCCCCGCGCCCCGGCCGCCGGGGTGGGCTGTGTGCTGTGGCGGGGCCCCCCCGGGCCCCCCCACACCCCCCCCCCTCCCTCCCCCCCGCCCCCCCCCCCCCCCCCCCCCGCGCCCGCGAACGACCCCGGGCTGAAGCGCTCGAGCATGCCGCAGAACCCGGCGAACACGAGGATGATCGCCATGTAGCCGGCTGCGAACCCGCCAATCGGTATCCACATCACGCGGAGATACTCCGCGAGCTGCAGGTAGACCTGGAGTCGCGGCCGCAGCCACGCCGCCGCCGCGCGGGCGGACAGGAAGGCCGCAGCGGGCAGCAGCAGCAGCATGGTCGGCAGCAACAGGAGCGTGGTCTCCAGATTCGACCCTTCGAGCATCCCGACACCCGCCGCGATCCCCATCTCGGCGAGGACTGCGACGATCAGCAGCACCGGCGGCCGACCGTGGCGCCGTCCTTCCCGATCGTGACTGAAGAAGCCCGCCACGAGCGCCGTCGTCGGCACGCAGGCCAGGGCGATCATGATTGCGCCCCAGCGGACAGGTGCAGGAAGCAGGCCCAGCCCCAACAATGCGGCGATCGTGACGGACTCCAGGGTCGCATCGCGGTAGCCCTGCGTGCGCGACGCCCCGAGCCCGTCGCACAGGCCGACGGTGAAGGGCAGGGACGGCCCGATCACGAACAGGAACCCCGCGCCGCGCGGCAGGAGTCCGGCCAGGAACGCGATGATGACGCCGACGACCGAGCCGATCAGGATGCCGGCCGGCCGGCCGCCGTGATCGCCCATCCGCAGACTGAGGCCGACGCCCACGGCGAAGCCTGCGCCCGCCGCCATCATGACCGAGTCGTGCACGGGCGTGATCGCGTAGCCGAACGGCACGACGACGAGGATCCCGGCCGCCGCCTGCAGGGATCGCCAGAACGCGTGCCTCGCCGCTGACGGCCAGGGACGATCCGATTCGAGCTGGATGAGGGGCATGGGCTCGGACGGATGGTACCAGCGTCACCCTCGTGATGTGTCGTGACCCGCCAGTCGATGCAATGATGATCTCGGCACGCGGGTCTTCAACCCGCGAGGAGTGGCGACAATGCCGGAAACCGGGATGATCACCATTCGGCTGGCCGCTGCGGCGGACCTGCCCTTCATCGCCGCGGTCATGAACCACTACATCGCGACGTCGACGTGCACGTTCCATCTCGAGCCGCGCACCGCGGAGGAGTACGCGGCGTGGTTCCGCGACCGCACCGACCTCCATCCGGTGACAGTGGCGCAAGTCGATGGCACGGCCGCCGGATTCGCGTACCTCTCGCCGTGGCGACCGCGCGAGGCGTACCGGCGTTCGGTCGAGGGTTCGGTCTACGTCCACCCGGAGCGGCATCGCCGGGGCATCGGGCGAGCGCTGCTGGCGGACCTCGTCGAACGGGCGCGTTCACTCGGTCACCGCACCCTGATTGGCGGCGCCTGCACCGAGGCCGAGGCCAGCCTGGCCCTGCAGCGCGCGCTCGGCTTCAGGACGGTCGGCGTGCTGAAGGAGGTCGGCTACAAGTTCGGCCGCTGGCTCGACGTCGAGCACACGCAGTTGATGCTGTGAGTCCCGAAGGCTATGCCGGCCGGGCCAGGTCGGCCGGGTCGACGCGCTCCACTGCTTCCAGTCGGTCGAAGTGCCGGTCCGCCGAGAGAATCCGGTGGATACCGTTGGTCTCCATGGTCGCTACGTGCAGGGCATCGCGCGCCGGCAGGCGCGAGTGCCGCAGGAGCAGCTCGAGCGCACGTTCCGTTTCCCGCTCCGTGATGGGCACGATGTCCGAGCAGATGGCGGTCGCCGAGTCGTAGACCACTCGGGCGTCGTCGGGGCGATCCAGCGCGGAGTACCGATGGAGAATCTCCTGCAACACCTCCGCGCTGGTCACGAGCGCCATCTCCTGCTCGTCCGCCGCGCGGAGGGCTTCCCGGCATCGCGTGCGGAGGACCGGATCGCTGCCGGCCAGGTACATGAAGACGTTGGCGTCGACGAAGAGAGCCTCTACCCCGGTCATCGCCGTTTACGTGTCCCGACGCCGTCACCCTCGGAGCGAGGGGCGCAACCGGTCGCGAGTCCCGTCTTGAGGTTGCCGTAGTCTCTCTCCCACTGTTCCAGGTCGGTTGGCGCGGGCGCGGGCTCCATGGCGTAGAGCGCTTCGATCGCATCCAGCCGCCGCCGCCGCGCTTCGGGTGCGACGCAGTACCGCTCGACCGCCTCTCTCACGACTGCGGCCAGCTTCCGCCGGCCTGCGCGTGAAATGCGTGACACGGCGGCGTACTGCCGTTCGTCGAGCGTGACCTGGACCTTATGCGTCCTGCGCATGTGTAAATTGTAGTGAGTCAGTTGAAATGTGTCAATTGGGATATGGATACCCTTGGGAGTCGTGAGCGTACCGGAAACCAAGCGCGATCGGGTCGGTCGGCGAGACGGGCGCCGTCAGCGCCCGCAGGTGCGTCATCAGTCGGACGAAAGCCGGTTGCGACGATCCAGGGCACACCGACTCGCTGCGAGCCGTTCACCAAGCCTTCCCGCCAGCGCTTGGCCGCTTCGTGGTCCGGTGCGCCGCCATTGTAGGCGTAGACCAGCAGGTTGATATCCGGCACGATCGCCGGACCACTCGGCTCGCTGCCAAGAACCGCGAACGACCGGGATCGAGTTGCACAACGGGCACGATGTTCTCTCGACGATCACCGCGCAGCCTATGGCAGCAGCCACGGGCCGACGTAGCCGGCGTATGCCACCAGACTGACAATCATCCCGACCACCATGGACACGGCCGCCACGATCCGTCTGCCGCGCGGCAGGTAGCGAAGCAGCCACGCGCCGGTGGCGGCGAGGAACACGAGGGCGAATCCAACAAGCAGGGGGACCGGGACGCCGGTCAGTATGGCGACCCGCAACTCGTCGAAATTCGCGCCGGCCGCCATTGCCTCGAGGTCGCTCGGCAACTCGCTGTTGAACAAGCGTCGCCACGCGTACTGCGTTGCGACGTTGATGCGGGCCTGAGCGAAGTACGCGACAGCAACGAGCGCCGGGTGCGGACGCCAGGTCGCGCAGCCGTAGCAGCACGCGAGCACGAGTACGTAGGTGGCCAGCGGGCCGGCGGCGTCCGAGAGCGCCACCCCCCAGAGCGGTGCGATAGTGGCGGCGGTCGCGTAGTCCTCACGCCAGACAGCAAGCCAGAACTCCTCCAGATCCCACGTGACCCCCACGAAGTGGAGCGTGAGATCGGGAACCCCGAGTGCAAGCAGGACGAGAAAGTGGCCGATCTCGTGCGGCAGGATGCCGAGAGGTGCGGCGACCAGTCCGCCCGCGAACCAACGCAGCGCCGTGCGCCCCGTCGAGTCCGCGGCAGCTACTTCACTCACCATCCCGCTCCGCATCGCGACGCGCGATCCTCTCGAGTTGCGGCTGGATGTGCGCCATCACGGCCGCGAACACCACCAACGCCCAGCCAATGGAGGGGATCAACTGTGCGCCCACCAGCGGCCGCGCGCCGGCCGAGACCGGAACGATGCTCGTGAAGTCGCGTCCCACACCAGTGAAGAAGGCGAACGACACCCATGCCATGATCCCCGCGTCTTCGGCGACACCGGTGAAGGCCCCGGGGCTGAAGTGCGCCAGCATGCCGTAGAACCCGGCGAAGAGGACGATGATGGCCAAGTAGCCGATCGCGAAGCTGCCGACAGGCACCCACATCACGCGCAGGTAGGCGACGAGCTGACTGTAGACCAGCAGGCGCGGATGGAGCCACACGGCGACGGCCCGCGCACAAAGAAAGACGGCGACCGGCACAGCGATGGTGTCCGCCAACACCGTCCGCGCTGCGGATTGAATGCCGGGTTGTTCCTCCAGCATCAGCAGCAGGCCGAGCAGGACCATCATCACCAGAGTCAAGGCAATCAGCCAGACCGGGGGCCGGACGTAGCGTCTCCCGCCGGCCGTCCGGCTGAAGAACCCGGCAATGACGGCGGTCGAGGGCATCAGAAACCAGGGGGCTACGAACAACGCGCTGTTTCCGGGCACGAACGCCAGCCCCGTGAACAGCAAACTTACGATGCACGTCTCTCGAATCGCGTCACGATAGCCCTGCAGGTGCGGTTCGCCGAAACCGTCGACCAGAGCCATCGTGAGGGCCATGGCCGTCGGCAGTGTCCGCGCCGGGCCCTGCAGGGAGGGAGGCAGGTCGGCAAGGACCTGAACAGTGGTCATGCCGGGTAGTCGCCGGAGGCCGCATAGCCGAAGGGAACGACGACGACGAGGACGCTGACGACGACCAGCGCGTACCGCCATGCGGTACGGATCACATTCAACGTGCGTTCACTGGGCAGAGTCAGCCCACGCGTACGGAAGCGATCCGGAGGGCTCGATCGCTCCGAAGCGTCCTCCATCGAGGTTACCGCGGAGGCTCGGGGGCCGTGGGTGACGTGGCGCCGAGCCCGAGCAGCAGCGCCTCCATGTCCGGCCAACGCCGCCCGAGGTTGGCGTAGAAGATGCCTTGGGCGATGGTCAGGGGCGTCCAGCCGCGCTCGTTGACCGGATTGAGCGCGGCGCCGTGCTCCAGCAGGTAGAGGACCAGCTCCGGCGAGCCGCGCATGACGGCGCCGTGTAGCGCCGCGTCGCCGTTGTCGTCGACGGCGGTGACCGAATCGCCGAGCTCGACCATCAGCTTGACGGCCTCGAGCGCTTCCTCGGCGCTGCCGGGGCTCTCGCTCGCCGACCAGATGCCGACGCCCGCGGCGACGAGCAGCGCGGTGGTGCCGTCCTCGTTCTCCAGCAGCGGGTCGGCGCCCAGCTCCAGCAGCAGGCGCATCATCCGCAGGTCGACCGCCTTGGCGGCGAGCAGGAACGGCGTGGCGCCGCTTCGGTTCAGCATGTTGCGGTAGCCGTCGCGGGGCTCCGCGGTCTGGCGGGCGTCGACGTCCGCCCCGTGGGCGACGAGCGCGCGGGCCAGCTCCAGGTCGGTTACGGTGCCGGTCGGAAACGCGGCGGGATTGTTGTAGTGCCGGTTCGGGCGGCGGGTCCAGACGAGCTGGTGCAGCGGCGTCCAGCCCGGCTCGGCCGCGGCGGGATTGGCGCCCTGTTCCAGGAGTTGCAGCGCCACGTCGTACCGCGCGTTGATGACCGCCAGGTGCAATGGGCTCGTGCCGTCGGGCAGGGCGAGATCGACGTCGGCCCCGGCCTTCACCAGCGCCTCGACCGTGTCGCCGTGGCCGGCGCGCACGGCGAACGCGAGCGGCGTGAATCCGCCGTCGGAGCGCGCGTCGACGCCCGCTCCCGCCGCCGCGAGTGGCGCGACGACCGCCGCGTGGCCTTCGGCCGCGGCCCACATCAAGGCAGTCTGGCCGCGCCACCCCTCCCGCGCGTCGACCCCTGCCCCGGCGCCGTGCCGCAACAGCGCCTCGACACTGTCGACGACTCCGGTTCTGGCCGCGACCATCAGCGGGGTCTCGCCCTGTGGTGAAGTGCCGGTCGGGTCCGCACCGCCATCCAGCAGTGTCTCCACCACCGCCGCATGGCCGCGGGCGGACGCCAGGGCCAGCGGAGTCACCCCGTGACGTGTCGCGGCATCGACTTCCCCGCCGGCATTCAGAAGAAGCTCGACGGTCGCCGCATCTCCCTCGTGGGCCGCCCAGTGCAGCGCCGTGGCATCGTCCGCCGCCTGTCCCGCGGCGGACACGGGCACGCCGACGACACCGACCACCAGCGCGACCATCGGGACCACGCGGAAACGCAAGAACCCGCAGAAAGAGCCCGGCTCGGCGCCCGACCGCCGAGGCAGCGGCACTCTACCATTCACGGAAGCCCCCGAACGTCGATACGCATGATGCCGACACCACGCACACTCGACTCTACACATCCGCCAACCGCGCCAGCTCCTTCAGCCGCCCCGTGCTGTCGCCGAGCCCGTCGTCGAGCCGCACGCCGGCCTTGTCGAGCTGGCTGACGAGCAGGTTCGTCATCGGCGTGTCCCGCGGATACACGAGGTGCCGCCCGCCCTTCAGGTGTCCGCCGCTGCCGCCGACCAGCATCAGCGGCAGGTCGTAGTGCAGGTGCTTGTTGCTGTCGCTCAGCGACGCCCCGTACAGCAGCAGCGAGTGGTCGAGCAGCGAGCCGTCACCGTCCGGCGTCGAGGCCAGCGTCTCCAGGAAGCCTCGGAAGAGCGTGACGTGATACGTGTTGATCTTCGCGAGCTGGGCCAGCTTCAGCGGGTCGTAGCGGTGATGCGAGATGCCGTGGTGCGACTCCGGAATGCCGATCTCCGGATAGGCGCGGCCGTTCAGCTCGCGGCCCAGCATGAAGGTGAACACCCGGGTGATGTCCGCCTGCCAGGCCAGCGCCGTCAGGTCGAACATCAGGCCGACGTGCTCGGGATAGGCTTCCGGGATGCCGATCGGCCGGGCCAGCTCCGGCAGTTCGGTGTCGCTCTGCTCGGAGAGCTGGATGCGCCGCTCGATGGCGCGCACCGCGTCGAGGTACTGCGTCACCCGCGCCCGGTCGCCCGCGCCGACCTCCCGCCGCAGCCGCGCGAGGTCGTCGGTGATGGCGTCCAGGATGCTGCGGTCCTTGCGGAACTGCGCCCGCCGCTCGGCCGTGGAGCCGCCCTCGCCGAAGAGCCGCTCGAAGACGACGCGCGGGTTGTTCTCCATCGGCAGCGGCGTCGTCGAATCGCGCCACGCGATGGTGTTCATGTAGATGCAGCTATAGCCGTTCTCGCAGTTGCCCACCAGGAAGTCGCGGTCGATGGCCAGCTCCAGCGACGGCAGCGGCGTCGTCCGGCCGAGCTGCGCCGCCGCGATCTGATCGGCGGTCATCCCCGCCCGCACGTCGGCCCCCTCGGTCTCCTTCGGGTGGACGCCGTTCAGCCAGGTCGCCGTCGCCCGCGTGTGCTCGCCGTTGCCGTCGCCGAGCGCCTCGGCCTGCCCCTGGGCCAGCCCGCTGAGCACCACCATCCGGTCGCGGTAGTCGCCGAGCGGGCTGAGCGTGGGCGACAGCTCCAGCGCGGTCTTCGCCGCCGGCGTCCACGACTCCATCGCCATGCCGTTCGGCAGATAGACCCAGCCCAGCCGGCGCACCGGCTCCGCCGCACGCACTGCGCCGATCCCGGTCAGCGCCGGCGCCATCGCATCCAGCATCGGCAGCGCAAGCGCAGCCCCGGCGCCGCGGAGGAACGTGCGCCGCGGCAGCGTCTTCCTGGTGATGATCATGATTCCGCTCTCCTCATCCTGAACGGCATGCTCTCGACGATCCCGACGATGAGCGACGAGAACCGGTAGTCGTTCTCCGCAGCCTTGCGCACGATGGCGCGGGTCGCCGGCGCGTCGTAGTGCTCCAGGCCGCGACCGAGCGCGTAGGTCATCAGTTTCTCGGTGAGGGTGCCGACGAAGCGCTCCGGATTGGCCGCCAGGGCCCGGCGCAACCCCGCGGCGCCGTCGAAACGCGTGCCGTCGGGCAGTTCGCCGGTGGCGTCGATAGGCGTGTTGGCGGCAGTGCGGGTACGGAAGCGCCCGACCGCGTCGAACTGCTCCAGCGCGAATCCCGGCGGGTCCATCAGCCGGTGGCAGCTCGCGCACACCGGGTTCGCCCGGTGCCGCTCGGTCGCCTCGCGCATCGACAGCGCTTCCCCACTGTCGGTCGTCTCCTCCAGCGCCGGCACGTCGGGAGGCGGCAGCGCGGGCGGCGTCCCGAGCAGGTTCTCCAGCACCCACTTGCCCCGCAGCACGGGCGACGTCCGGTTCGGGTACGACGTGACCGCGAGGATGCTGGCGTGGCCCAGCAGGCCCCGCCGCGCCGCGTTCGCCACCGGCACCCGCCGGAAGTGGCTGCCGTAGATGCGCGGCATGCCGTAGTGACGGGCGAGGCGCTCGTTGACGAACGTGTAGTCCGCGGTCAGCAGGTCGAGCACGTTGCGGTCTTCACGGAAGACGCTCTCGACGAACAGCTCGGTCTCGCGCCGCATCGCCTGCCGCAGCCCCTCGCCGACGTCGGGAAAGCGGTCCTCATCGGGCACGACGGCCGGCACGTTCCGCAGGTAGAGCCACTGGCTGGCGAAGCTCGTAACCAGGGCGCGCGCCCGCTCGTCGGCCAACATGCGGCGGACCTGCTGCTCCAGCACCGCCGGGTCGCGCAGGCGGCGGGCCGCGGCGAGGTCGAGCAGCTCGTCGTCCGGGATGCTGCTCCAGAGGAAGAACGACAGCCTCGACGCCAGCTCCAGGTCGCTGATGGCGTAGTTCGTCCCCGGCGCGACGCCGACGGGGTCCCGCTCGACCCGCAGCACGAACTCCGGACTGGCGAGGAGCCAGCGCAGGGCCATCTCGATGCCGGCGTCGAAGCCGCCCTCCCGCCGGCCTTCCTGGAAGAACCCGAGCAGAACGTCCAGATCGGCGTCCGTAACCGGCCGGCGGTAGGCGCGGCGCGCGAGGTTCGACAGGATCCTGCCGGCACACTCGGTGCGATCGGCGTCCGTGGCGCCGGCCGGGCGGCAGACGAAGATGCGCCGGCGGCTCGGCGGCTCCTCCCCCGGCGGCCCGCCGCTGGCGGCTAACGGCCCGGTGACGGTCACGCTGCCGAGGTACGGCTGCACGCGCGTATCGCCGCCGGTGATGCTGGTGTACGGCCGCAGGTACGGCTGGCGCAACGTCTCCGGATAGGCCGCGGTCTTCCGCACGAACGTCACGCGCAGCTCGTGCGGCCCCGCCTTGACCGGGAGGCGGAACTCCCAGTCGCCGTCGATGGTCCGCTGCCGGTCGCGCCAGGCGCGGTACTCGTCGCTGTCGCGCGGTGCATCCGACGGCGGCGGGCCGCCGACGGCGAAAGTACGAACCAGCGCGCCGTCCAGGCTCACCTCCAGCGTGTGCGGCGTCTCGAACACGGCCAGGTTGTCGCCGGCGTTGCGGGCCAGGCGGATGCGGAAGGCATAGTCGGCGTCCTCCGGGAACACGTGCCGGAACGCGCCGCCGCCCCGGGTGCCGAAGGGCATGCCCGCCACCCAGTCGTCCTGCGGCAGGTCGCTCGCGAGACGAAAGACCTCGGCGGTAGCCGACGGCGCTGGACGCCCGACCGCCACCCGGCTGATTTTGCGTGCGGCGGCAAGGTAACGCTCCAGCAGCGTCGGCGACACGCCGAGCACGCCGGCGATGTTGTCGAACCCGTAGCTGGCCCCGTCGGCCGGCAGCAGCTCGGCGACGTCGACCTCCAAATCGAGCAGGTCACGGACCGCGTGGTGGTACTCCGTCCGGTTCAGGCGATGGAACGCCTCGGTCCGTCCCGGATTCGGATCGGCGTCCGCGGCCCGGTCGAGCTCGGCTTCCAGCCAGCCGACGAACCGGTCGTAGGTCGCCGCGTCCGGCCGCGGACGCGGCAGGGGCGGCATCGCGCCGGCCCGCAACTTGCGGACCACGGTCTCCCAGACGTCCGGCGCATCGGCGATGCGGGTCACGTCGTGGGTGTCCAGGGTGAGGTCGGCGGTGCGCAGCCGTTCGTTGTGACAGGCGACGCAGTAGCGGTCGAGAAGTGCCCGCTGCCAGCCCTCCGCAAGGGCGTCCTGCACGTGCGCGGCAGTCGCCGAACCGGAGGGCGCGGGCCCTGCCGCCCGGGCCGGAACTGCCGCGACTGCGAAGACGGCCAGCGTGCCGCCAAGCAGCATCGCGAGACACCCGGACACAGGGGCGGACGTTCCTTGTGAGGGCATGAATCCAGTGAGACCCCCGTAGTATCCGGGGAACTTTCGGAGGGTGTCAATCTACCGAGCCGATGAGTCGTTCGGCGCAAACGATGGCATCGTCGGAGTCCTTCGCCTGACGGAGCCAGTCGAGGAGCCTGGAAGCCACCACGGCATTCTAGCGATACGGTCTGGCGGCAGCCCCTATCGGCTCGGCCTCCGCCACCGCACCGGCGGCGCGGGCTCCTCCTTGAGCTCGACCTTCTCCGTCTCCAGCAACCGCAACGCTTCGCGGACGGCCGCCTCCAACTGCGGGTCGCCACCCGCGATCACCGGGGCCGGGTCGTTGCGGACCTCGATGTCCGGTGCGACGCCCTCGCCCTCCACGGCCCACTTGCCGTCGACGTCGAAAAAACCGCCGCGGGGGGCAACGAAGAAGCCGCCGTCGACCAGCGGGGGCGTGTCCCACGACCCGACCAGCCCGCCCCACGTCCTCGTACCGACGAGGGGGCCGATGCCCCGGAAGCGGAACAGGTAAGGCAGCAGGTCTCCCCCGGAGCCGGCGCTCTCGTTGATGATCATCACCTTCGGCCCGAAGAGCCCCGCCATCGGCTGGGTCCAGGGCTTGCGGCCGGCGCCGGGCGAATTGAAATAGCCGGTCAGCTCGCGGTCCAGCATGTCGACGATGTAGTCCGCGGCCGAGCCGCCGCCGTTGTTGCGCTCGTCGATGACCGCGCCCTCGCGATCCTTCTGCGCGTAATACATGCGGTTGAAGAACTCGTACCCGTTCCGAGAGGTGTTCGGGAGCCAGACGTAGGCGAGTCGTCCTCCGCTCAGCTCGTCCACACGTGCCTGGTTCGCCGCGACCCATGCCCACATGCGCTGGAAGGACTCGTTCGCGATCGGCTCGACGACGATGTCCCGTGCTTGCTCCGCGGAAGGCGACGACGAGACGGTCACCGTGATCGTCCGCCCCGCCGTACCCTCCAGCAGGCGGTAGGGATTCGTCGGCGGACGCAGCTCGACTCCATCGATGGCCAGCAGGTAGTCGCCCTCGGCGACCTCCAGCCCCGGCATTGAGAGCGGGCCGGTCGTGCCAGGCCACCACGCGTCGCCCGCGTAGATGCGCGCGAGGCGATAGAGCCCGTCGGCTTCCTCCAGGTCCGCGCCGAGCAACCCGGTGTGCGGATTCTCCAGGTCGGGATAGTCGCCGCCGAACACGTAGGAATGGCCGACCGCGATCTCTCCCGAGAGCATGTCCAGCAGGTGGTTGAAGTCCGCGCGGTGACGCACGTCGGGAAGCCACGCGGCGTACCACTCCCACACGTCGTTCCAGGGCGCCCCGTGCTGGTTGTCGACGTACAGGAAGTCGCGCATGAAGCGCCAGCCGTCGCGCAGCATCTGGACATACTCGGCCCTCGGCTCGACGCGCACCCGCATGCCGCCCAGCTCGAGCCGTCCGTCGCCGTCCCCCGGCGGCTGCTCGGTGCCGACCACGCGCCAGTTGGAGCCGGACCGGTAGAGCAGGTGCTTCCGATCATGCGAGGCGGCGATTTCGGTTCCCGGCGTCACGCGCGGACCTCCGGCGTGAACCAGCGTGAGGAAATCCTCCGCCGCGCGGTCCGCGACCGTGTACTTCAGGAGCGTCGCATCGCCCGCTTCCCCGCCGACCCGGGTCACGAAGACCGAGCCGCTCGGGCCGGGAA
This sequence comes from Acidobacteriota bacterium, assembly GCA_009861545.1. Classification (NCBI taxonomy): domain Bacteria; kingdom Pseudomonadati; phylum Acidobacteriota; species Acidobacteriota bacterium. Next base: position 11,393 of record VXME01000099.1, read on the forward strand.
CCAGCCCTCTGTAGTCCTTCGCCGGTAGTCCCGGCGCACCCACCATGCGCCGATCCATCCCCTCGAAGTCGATCTCTACGTCCGCCGGCGCCTCGTCTTCCTGTGCCTCCTCGCCCTCCTCTTCCTCCGACTCCTCCGACTCCCCTTCCGCCGCAACTTCCTCCTCGTCGCTGCGGGGCAGGAACGGGGAAGGCTCTCCTGCGGACAGCAGCGCCAGGTACAGGGTCCGGGTCACCGGACGGTCGTAGGAGGTCATGTCGAGCCAGCCCGTATTGAGAGCGTAGTCGGCCGACGCCAGGAAGTAGAGGTACTTCCCCGACCCGTCCCAAACGGGAGCGATCGCGTCGACCGTCCCGTCGGTGAGTTGGTGCGTCTCCCGCGCTTCGGTGTCGTGGATGAAGATGGCCCGCAACTGGTTGTCGAGGCGGCGCGCGTATGCGATCCACCTCGAATCGGGAGACCAGACCGGGTTCAGCGAGCGTTGCGGGTGGGCGTAGAGGTCGGTGTCGACGTGCTCCACGCCGCCTGACTCGACATCCAGGACGAGCACGCGGTAGTGCGTATCCGTGAACGCTAGCTTCGTGCCGTCGGGCGACCACTCGGGCCGGAAGTAGAACGTCGGATCGGGGATCTCGATGCGGCGCGGGTTCGACCCGTCCTGCTCGGCGATGACCAGGCCGTACTCGCCTCCGGCGTCGCTGAACCACGCGATGCGCGAGCCGTCGGGCGACCATGCCGGATGCCGGTCCGCCACCCCGGGGCTGCGGGTCAGGTTGCGCCAGGAACCTTCCTTCGCGGGCACGCTGAAGAGCTCTCCGCGCCACTCGAAGAGCGCGCGTCTCCCCGTCGGCGACAGACCGATGTTCTGGAACCGCGTCGGGGGGACCTCCTCCCACCGCGGCCGCGACCAGTTCATGTCGCCTGCGACATGAATCTCCAGCTTTCGGGTGCAGCCCGACGCCGGATCGAGCTCGTGCAGGTACCCCGCCTGCTCGTACACCACGACGCCGGCGCCCGCGCCCAGCGACTTCACGTCGAAGTCCGCGTGGCGGGTGAGCTGCCGCTCCGCTCCCGTGCGCGGGTCGAACGACCAGACGTTGCCGGCCCAGTCGCGCTCGGACAGGTAGTAGACGAGCCCGTCCATCCACACGGGATGCATGTGGCGCTCGCCTTCCCAGGGTGCCGTCGCGCGCTCCCAGGTGGACGTGGACACGATGCTCACCGGCTGTGCCTGACCGCCCCGGTAGTTCCGCCACTCGGGGTCGTAGTACACGGTCTCCTGGTAGGCGATGTGGCCGCCGTCCGCGGACATCTCCCCCAGGTACGCCTGCGGCAGCGGGAGTGGCGCCGGCAGCCCGCCCGAGCGGGGAACGGTGTAGAACTTCGAGAGCTTCGTGGGCAACGCGTCCCGGCCCGACTGGAAGAGGACCGCTCCCTCCGGGGTCCAGCCCTGGACGACGTCCGAAGCCGGATGCCACGTGAGCCGTTCCGGCTGTCCGCCCGCGGCGGGCATCACGTAGACGTCGGTGTTGCCGCCGTACTGTCCGGAGAACGCGATCCACCGCCCGTCGGCACTGAACGCCGGATCGGTCTCGGCCCCCTCCGAGCTGGTCAGCCGGACGGCGTTGCCGCCCGCACGCCCCACGATCCACAGATCGTTGGCGTGCACGAAGACGACGTGCGACGAGCTGACGTCCGGTTGCCGCAGGAAGCGGGTGCCCTGGGCCTGCACGGCTGAAGGTGTCGCAACGGCCGCCGTGCAAAGGAAGGCGAGGAATGCCGTCAGGCGGCCTGGAGGCGTGGCTTCGCGGTGGAACATGGTTCGACTCCGTCTGTCTCGCGGGATCGTCGATGAAGCGTGGCGTGCGGGTCCCCGGGGCACCGCGCCGCTCGCACCCTTTCCCCTATACGACCACGGCCGCCGCGGTGTTGCAAACGCTCGGCACCGCCGAGCCGCCCGCGCCGGCGGGACGGCCGATGGAGTGGTGTTCCCCGGCCACGGCTCCTCTGCTAGCATGGCGCCCTACCGAATCCATGGGGAGGGAAAACATGAAACGCATCATCGTTCTGGCGGCGGTGCTCGGCGCCGGCGTCCTGTCGCTCGGGATCGTCGGCGCGCAGGACGCCATGGTCATCGAGGTCGAGCAGCTCGAGGACAACCTGTACGTCCTGCGCGGGCAGGGGGGCGGCGGCAACACGGCGGTCTTCGTCACCAGCGGCGGGGTCGTCGTCGTCGACTCCAAGAACCCCGGCTGGGGCCAGTCGATCCTCGACGCGATCGGGGAGCTCACCGACAACCCGGTGACCACCCTCGTCAACACCCACAGCCACCATGACCACGTGAGCGGCAACGTCGCGTTCCCGGCCAACGTCGACATCGTCACCCACGAGGTCACCGCGGCCAACATGCAGGTGATGCGGGCCTACAGCGGCCGCACGGAGCCGCCGGCCAACGTCTTCGCCGACTCGATGGGCCGCGGGCTGCCGACGCAGACCTTCTCGGAACGCATGTCGATCGGGACCGGCGACGACCGGGTCGACCTCTACCACTTCGGGCGGGGACACACGGGCGGCGACGCGTGGATCGTCTTTCCCGTGCACGGGACGCTGCATTCCGGCGACATCTTCCCGGGCAAGAACCTGCCCTTCCTCGACGCCAACAACGGCGGCAGCGGCGTGGACATTCCGGACAGCCTGCAGAAGGCGCACGACAACATCCCGGGCGTCGACACCATCATCACCGGGCACAGCACCCAGATGACGTGGAGCGACCTGCACGAGTACGCGGCGTTCAACCGCGACTTCCTGTCCGCCGTGCGGGCCGGGCACGCCGCGGGCCGGAGCGTCGACGAGATCGTGGCCGGCTGGACGATGCCGGAGGGCTACGAGGGGTACCGCGCCCCGGCGCCGGCCGGCCTGACGAACAGCGTCCAGGTGATCGTCGACGAGCTCAAAGGGAACTGAGTCCGGTCGAGCACGGCGAGCGGGGCTGTCCGGCGGGAGCCGGGCGGCCCCGCGCCGTCGCGAGGGAGCCGGGCATGCCCTTCGTCGCGCCTTGCCCGGGGGGAGGCGCCTCGCCGCTCCGGCTGCCAGGCGGCGTTCACGACAGGCTCCTACTCCTCGCTCAGCGCATCCAGGAACTCCCTCACGCGACGGGCATTGACCCCGAGGTCGCCGACACCCACGCGCGACAGCGAGCGCACGTCGACCCGGCTGCCGCCCTCGCCGGCCGCCGCGACCCGGATCACGATGTCGTCGTGGAACCCGAACCAGAACGTGCGATCCGTCGCCTCGATCCGGAACGTGTCCGGATCCGTCGCCAGGACCTCCCAGTCCATCCGCCGCACGACCGCCAGAGCCCGGCGGAACGCGTCGGCCGGCGCTACCGACAGAATCGCGGGGCTCAGGCCCGGATAGGCGGCCCGCTGCCGCTCGGCGAGGCCCGGGCCGCCGTAGTCGGTACGCCCCGGCGTGTTCAGCGCGACGGCCGCGACGAACGACGGCGGATCCTCGGTGTCGGTCGTGACGTCGTGGATCGGCGGTGCGCCCAGCGACGAGACCAGCGTCGCCACCGGAACGGCGCCCACCGCCACCGCCGCAACCAGAGCCGACCGGGCTGTCCAACCCTTGGGCCCCGTTTCGCGCGCCATCCGCGCGCCGAGGACTCCCGCGCTGACGGCGATGAGCAGCACGCCGCCGGCCAGCAGCAAGAACGCCGGCCCGAGCGGCGCGATGCCGATGCGGTATCCGAGCGGAGCGGCGATGACGGCGACGGTGCCGGCCGCCGCACCCCACGTCGCCCAGCGTGCCACCCTCATCGCGTCGACGCCATGCCGATGAACGTGAACTCCTGCACATCCACGTGCTCGATCGCGCAACGCTGGAGGTGCTGGACCAGTGCGACTGCCGGCAAGCCGGCGATGATTCTCCCGTGCATGTCTCTTCCCCTTGTACAACTCCGGCGGCGCGTGACGACTCTTCCCTCCGTGGCGGGCACTTGCGGCTCCGGTCCCGCTCAACGGGCCGAGACGGCACGTTCCGGGAGGGCGAACACGTAGACCGCGTTCGCCCGGCCGCCTCCGACCGGCGCCGCCAGGTACTGCCGGCCGTCGACCGCGTAGGTGATCGGGAAGCCCTGCACCGAGCCGGGCAGGCGTGTCCGGAACAGCACCTCGCCGGTCTCCACATCGTGGACGAACAGGTTGCGGTCCGTGTCGGCGCTCACCACCAGGCCGCCGGCTGTGGTCAGGGCCGCCCCGCCCGGACGCGTGGCCGTCGAGTGGCGCCAGACGATCTCGCCGCTGTCGATGTCCATTGCGATGAGGTGTCCCGCATGCTCACCGCTGTCCGGGTGCACCCGGCTCCCGCGGGAGAACCAGCCGCGGTCGGCGTAGTAGTCGTTCCCCTCGACCTGCTCCAGCTCGGTGAACATGCCCGTCACGCAGGTCGGGTGGATCGGGATGTAGAGCGCCTGCGTCTCCGGGTGGTAGGCGCTCGCGCGCCAGTTGCGGACGCCGCCGAAGTCGGGACAGAAATCGAGCTCGACGCCGGCCACCGGAATCATCTCCGGCCGGTAGGTCACCTCGCCGGTCTGCGGGTCGACGTCCAGGACGTTCTGGTAGCCGAGGTCGTGCGCGGCCACGAACGCGCCGGTGGCCCGGTCGAGCTCCCAGAGGATGCCGTGCTTGCCCATCTTGAACAGCGACCTCCGCCCGCGGTGGTCGATGAGCACGCTCTCGAAGACGTCGTCGAGGTCGTGCGTCTCGCCCGGCACGAACTGGAAGTACCACGCCAGCTCGCCGGTCGCCGGATCGAGCGCCAGCACGCTGTTCGTGTACAGCGCGTCGCCGTCCGTCTTGCGCGAGACGCGCGCCCACGGCTTGGCCTGCGAGGTCGACCAGTAGGTCAGGTTCGTCTCCGGGTCGTAGCTGCCCGGAATCCACGAGTCGGCGCCGGCGCGGAACGTCAGCGGCAGGTCGCCCCACGTGTCGCCCCCCGGCTCGCCGGGGCGCGCGATGGTGGACGTGCGCCACACCTGCTCACCGGTGTCCGGGTCATGGGCGGAGATGAAGCAGACGTCGTTCTTGTAGTTCTGGCAGCCGGTCATGCCGGAGACGATGTTGCCGTTCACGACGATAGGGCCGCTCGTGTAGCGATACCCCAGGCGGTAGTCGGCGACGGTGTGATCCCAGACCACCTCGCCGGTGGCCGCGTCGAGGGCCACGATATGGGCGTCCGAGGTGTTGGCGAAGATCTTGTCGCCGTAGATCGCGATCGAGCGCGTCCGCATGCCGGCGCCGACCGAATCCAGGAAGTCCGTCGACGCGTCGAACTCCCGGCTGTACTCCCAGATGCGGTCCCCGGTCACCGCGTCCACCGCCTGCACGATGTTGCGCGGACTGGGGATGAACATCACCCCGTCGTGCACGAGCGGCGCCGCCTGGCTGAGCCCCGGTCCGAGCTGCCAGCCCCAGACGAGCTGCAACTGGTCGACGTTGTCCCGGTCGATCTGATCGAGCGGGCTGTAGCCCCAGCCGTCGAGGGTGCGGCGCCAGTTCAGCCAGTCGGCCGGGTCGGGGTTCTGCAGCATCTCGTCGGTGACCGGCGAGATGTCGCGGTCCTGGGCACCCGCCGCGGCGCAGCCGAGGAACACGATGAGCGCCGCCCCCGCCGCGCGTTCGATCCGCTTCGCCAACAGACTCCGCGCCCGTCTCTCCGCTGCGGTCATCGGCGTCCCTCCCCTGTTGCGTTCCCGACTATAGCCCGACAATCGTCGCACACCGCTTGCCCGCGCCGAATGCGGCAGATCCTCAACAAGGCACGGATCTGCCGCAAATATCTGGCAGATCCGTAGTAGACGCCATCCGTCTGACCGGCTCCCAGAGCTACCAGGTGATGGCAGGCGTGGCGGAGACCCTCGCGGCGCGCGTGGGCGGGAGAGCGACTCTCTGATCGAGCGCGACGGGTCGGACCTGGCCGGTCGAGGTCACGCTCGGCTGGCCCGCTACGACCGTCTGCCGCGGCTGGACGCCCTAGCCGGGCGCGGGCAGCTCGACCGTGTGGAACGCCTCGATCGTGTCGATGGCCTCGATCGGCTGCCGGTCGACGTCCCACCGGAACTGGCGCAGCACGATGCGATCGGGCAGGAAGTCGGCAATGGTGAACCCGTGGTCCTCGATCGGCGCCACCGATTCCTCCATGTCGAGGTGCTCGGGCGGCGTAGCGCCCACCCCCCGCACCACGGACGGAAAGCCCCGCACCGAGGTGCCGATGGGGCCGCTGAGTACTGCCGTGACCGGCCGGGCATTGAGGTTGAGCGCACCGGCGCGATGCATCCGGCCCATGCCGATGGCGTGCAGGTCGCCGCTCACCACCAGCGGCACGCGCTCTTGCTGGGCAGCGATCGCCGCCACCAGCCGGTCGTGCTGCCGCAGCCAACCCTCCTGCCAGTAGCCCTTCTCGATGGCCGTCGTCAACTCGCCGGTGTCGCGGTCGAGCACGTCCGGGTACCACTCGCCCCACTTGCCGGCGCTCCACCCGAAGGGGTTCGACGGCGCGTGGACCAGGTGCCGCGTGTCGGTCGCCGCGGTACGATCGAGCAGCCAGTTCTCGACCTGCCGGTCGATGAACACCGCGTTCCGACCCGCGAGGCTCACCGTGCGTCGCACGTCGTAGAGCAGGATCTCGGTCAGGTTGCCGTAACGCAGCGTGCCGAAGCTCTCCGAGAGGTCGCCGCGATCGCTCGTCCCCGACCACGGCAGGCCGGCGGGGCGCCGGGCGTCGGGCAGGAACTCGGGGTAGTAGAGCTGCTGCGTGGCGCGCGCGAGCTGGAGCTGGAACCACGGGATCGGGAAGTTGGCGATGTCGTCGGTGACCGCGTCGTTCTCCCAGTGGTCGTGGTCGTCCTGCAGGAAGCAGATGGGCGTCGAACGGAAGTCCGTGCCGTAGACCGGCACGATCTGCGGGCCGGCCGCCGCCTTCATCGCCGCCTCGTTGCTGGCGCCGAACACCGACGCCGAGAAGTCGAAGTTCGACTGCCGGCCGCTGGGACTGAGCTGGCCCGCGTTCTCGCCCTGCCAGGTGTGGAGGTCCCAGTAGATGTGGTCGCCGTTGGCGATCGCCGCGTCCGGTTCGAACGACAACGCGCGGCGGAGGAGCCGGTTGCGGATGGCGGTCGGCAGGAAGCCGCTCCGGTCGCCGATGCCGGAGTAGGTGCCGCCGGGGCCGCCGGCGCACGTGAAGAAGAGCATCCGGAACCGCTCGGGACGCGCGTCCGGCGACGGGAACGTCGACAGCGGCCACGGCTCGCACAGCGCGGCCCCGTCGGCTGCGGTCAGGGACAGCTCGTAGCGGCGCGCCGGGTCGAGGCCGGTAGCGTGGAACTGCCAGTACTCCCCCGCCGTGTCGTTCATGCGGCCGGTGACGCCGGCGCTTCCGACCCGCAGCGTCGGCGCGCCGGACAGCGGACCGTCGAACGACGCCTTCAGCAGAACGCGCGAGTCGTTGACCGCCGGCAGCAGGTGACGCACGCGCCCGGCGTCCCAATCCCGGGCTTCCGGCGGCGCGCCCTGCTCCGCCAGCAGATCCAGCGGCAGCCGCCCGAAGACGGCGGCGCCCAGGGCGCCGGCACTGCCGGCGAGGAATCTTCGACGATCGACGGGCCATGGCGTGGTCATGATCTCCTCCGCAGCGAAACGGGACGGTGGCGGCGGCCGGTCAGCCGGTGGTGACCGGACGAACGGTGGCGGCCCCCATTGTAGTGCGACCCTCGCCTGTGCTATCACCAGCGCGGCGCGTAGCGAAACGCCAGGCGCCCGCGTCGGCGGCGGGTCCGGCGGCGACCGGAGGGCGACGACCGAAACCCGGTTCGTCGCGGCGTGGTCGGCCGCACGTCGAAGCATGCCCGTCGAAGCATGCCCGCCATGGCAAGTGATACGACCGCCGGCTGCTACAATGGGCTCTCTCCAGGAGGCGTCCAGCCGTTCGTGACAGCCGCTCGTGGCCAGGAGGTTGCTCATGACCCGTAGACTCTCGAACGCCGCCGGCGCCGCCGCGATGGCGGTTGCCCTCGTCGCTCTCCTGCCCGCCGGCGCCGCCGGCCAGGAGACGTCGTTCCGGACCCCCGACGGTCACCCGGACCTGCAGGGCGTCTGGAACTTCTCGACCGCCACGCCGATGGAACGGCCGGAGGACCTGGCCGGTCAGACGACGTTGACGGCGGAGGAAGCCGCCGCCTGGGAGCAGCGGCTCGCGGAGCAGCGCGCCGCCAACGAGTCGGAGCGCGAGGACGCCCCGCTGGGAGCGCGCCTCGGCTACTCGGTCCGTGTCTGGTTCGAGCACGGCCATACGCTCTCCGAGCAGCGGACCTCGCTGGTCATCGATCCGCCGGACGGACGCATTCCCGCGGTGCGGCCGGAGGTAGCGGCGCGGGCGGAGCTGCGCAGCCTCCTGCGCGGGAGGCACGCCCACGGCCCCGAAGACCGCGGCGCCTCGGAGCGGTGTCTGCTCGGGTTCAACTCCGGGCCGCCGATGACCCCGAGCGCCTACAACAACAACGTGCAGCTCTTCCAGACCGCCGACCACGTGGTCATCCTCAACGAGATGGTGCACAACGCGCGCATCGTTCCCCTGGACGGCCGCCCGCACCTGCCGGCGCATCTTCGACAGTGGGTCGGCGATTCCCGGGCGAGCTGGGACGGCGACACGCTCGTGATCGAGACGCGGAACTTTCTCGGCGAGACCTCCCTGCGGGGCTCGAGCGCCAACCTGCACCTGGTCGAGCGGTTCACGCGCGCCGGCGCCGACACGCTGATCTACGAGTTCACGGTCAACGATCCGACGAGCTGGGCGGGCCCCTGGACCGCACAGGTGCAGATGAACCGGACCTCTGAACCGCTGTACGAGTACGCGTGTCACGAAGGCAACTATTCCATGGCCAGCTCGCTCTCGGGTGCGCGCGCGATGGAAGCGAGGGAGGCCGCGGCAGGCGACGACTCACCCTGACGGGCAACCGTCGTGTAGCAGCCGCAAAGCGGCTGCCGCACTGGCGTCCGATGCTGGACTGGCGTCCGATGCTGGCTGGGCTGTTCGACGGTCCGATCCGCGGCGGAGCACGGTACGCTCCGGCGTCTATCGGTACGGTCGTCGGACTACTCGTGGCAACGAGTCTGGCGGCGTCTGCGGAGCCGGCCCCGACGCAGCGGCGCGCAACCCGCCCGGCGGCGGACGCCGCCCGCGCCATCACGTTCAACAGGGACATCGCACCGCTCGTCTTCGAGCACTGCGCCACCTGTCACCGCCCCGGCACCGCCGCTCCGTTCAGCCTCCTGACCTACCGCGACGCCCGGCCCTGGGCCCGCGCCATCAAGCAGGCGACTCTGAGCCGGTCGATGCCGCCCTGGAAGCCGGCGCCGGGATACGGCGGCCCGTTCATCGGCGACCGGCGGTTGAGCGACGCCCAGATCGCTCTGATTGCCAGGTGGGTCGATGCCGGCGCGCCTGCGGGCGACCCTGCCCACCTTCCGCCGCTGCCGGAAGGGTTCGGGGCATGGCGGCTCGGCGAGCCGGACCTGGTGATCGAAATGCCCGAGCCCTTCCTGCTACAGGCCGACGGGGACGATGTCTTTCGCAAGTTCGCGATTCCGATCCCGATCGAGGAGACGCGATTCGTGGAGGGCCTCGAGTTCCAGCCGGCCGTCCGGGGCGCGGGTTCCACGTGGGCGTCGAACCCCAGGGTCATCCACCACGCCAACATGCGGCTCGACCCGACGCCGGCCTCCCGCACGCTCGACGCGCGCGATCCCGCACCCGGCTTCGACGACGTCACGCCGTTCGACGCACAGTTTCCCTTCGGCCACCTGCTCGGCTGGACGCCCGGACAGGACCGGCCGCTGGTCGCGGAAGGGATGGCCTGGCGCCTGGACGCGGGCACCGACATGCTCCTCGAGCTGCACCTGATGCCGAGCGGGCAGCCGGAGGTCGTGCAGTCGCGCATCGGCTTCTATTTCACCGATGAACCCCCGACGAAGATCCCGTTCACGATCCGGCTGGGCAAGCAGGATCTCGACATCCCGCCGGGGGCGACCGACTACCGCAGCCGGGACGCGTACGTGCTCCCGGTCGACGTCGAGGTGCACGGCATTCATCCGCACGCGCACTACCTGGCGCAGGAAGTCAGGGCGCTGGCGACGCTTCCCGACGGGACGCGCCGTTGGCTCCTCTACATCCGGGACTGGGACGCCTCCTGGCAGGATTACTACTACTACGCCGAGCCCTTCGTGCTTCCCAGGAGCACGGAGCTGACCATGGAGTTCCGGTTCGACAACTCCGCCGGCAACCGGCGCAACCCGCACTTCCCCCCGCGGCGGGTCACCTGGGGCCCGCGGTCGTCGAACACGATGGGCGACCTGTCGATTCAGGTCCTGGCGCGGAGCGATTCCGACCGCGAGATCCTCGCCGCCGACCGCCGGCCGCTCGAGATGGCCGAGGACATCGTGGGATTCGAGACGGTCCTCGACGCCGAGCCCGGCAAGGTGACGGTGCACGACGACGTGGCCCGCCTCTACCTGCTGTTCGGGGAGGTCGCGAAGGCCCTCGCCCACTTCCGGGAGTCGGCGCGCCTGGAGCCCGACTCTCCCGCCGCGCAGTACAACGTGGGGACGACGCTGCTCCGGATGGGAGAGCTCGACGAAGCCGTCGCCCGTTTCGAGCGGGCGCTCCGGCTCGATCCCGACTACGCGCCGGTGCACAACAATCTCGGCGCGGCGCTGCGGTCGCAGGGCAGGCTGGACGAGGCGACCCACCGCTTTCGGCAGGCGGTACGGGCCCGCCCCGACGACGAGGACGCCCTCTACAACCTGGCGAGCACGCTGACCCTGCGGGGGGAGTTCACCGAGGCGATCGCGCTCTACCGGCGGGTGCTCGCGCTGCTGCCGGATTCGCCGGAGCCGTTCGCCGAGCTCGCCTGGCTTCTGGCGACCCACCCGGATCCCACGCCGCGCGACGTGCAAGAGGCGGTGAGCCTTGCCGAACATGCCGCGCAGCTCACCAGTCGCCGGGACGCGCGCGTGCTCAACACGCTCGCGGCGGCCCATGCCGCGGCGGGCCGCTTCGACGAGGCTGCCGCGACCGCTCGCGCGGCCCTCGCGTTGCCGCACGACAGCGGAAGCGACCTCGCTGCCACGATCCGGCAACTGCTGGACCTGTACTCGGAGGGCCGTCGATACCGGCGCCCGCGCTGACCGAGCACCGGCGCGCACGATGCCCGCTCGCAACGGGATCCGTTGGTCACCTGGAGCTCCGACGGCGCCGGGGACCTGCGGTTCGCGTGCGTGTACGCGTGCGGGCTGGTCGCCGCGTCTGCGCCGATACCCATTGCGTTTCCCGCGGGGCAGGCGTAGGATGACGTGGGCGGGCGTCGCCAGGAGACAGGGCTGAAGGCGCGCGAGCATCCGAGTCCTGGAGCGGCGACGGGGTGCCTGTGGGGATTCAGGTCTCGCGGCTTGCCACCCGGGCCGCTGGCCGGCTCGCACCGGGAAGCCGGCCGACCCGGACGCCGTCCCGGCGGGAAGCCGCCGAGGTTGCGCCACCTCCGTACCCGATCACGACGCTCCGCAGCGCCCGCGCCGTCCGTTGCCGGCGCAGGGGGCGGTTTCCCGGCAACCCGCTCTGTACTCCCCGTCGTCCTGTACCTCGATCCTCTCCCGGCGCTGCGGGCTTTTCCGTTCTCCCGTCGTCGCGTGCTTTCCCGCTCCCGTTGCTTCGCATCGGCACAGACGTCCCGAACCCGCAATCTCGTGGTCTGCTTTCCGGCCGCCATCCGGTAGACGAATACCGGCGCCACTATCGGCCGCACGACGCGCAGTACGCCACACAGCACGGTTTGGAGGTGTTCAGATGCTGCATCGCAAGTTCCGGGCGGATCCGAGAGGTCTGACGATCTGTCTCGGGCTGACGCTGGCTCTCGTCGGCGCATCGGAGACGAACGCGCAGGTGGTCAACGCGTCCGGCATCGAAGGGATCGTGACGGACGCGACCGGCGGCGTGCTGCCGGGCGTGACGGCAACGCTCGAGAGCCCGCAGTTGACCGTGCCGCAGGTCACTCGGATAACCGATGGCGAGGGCGCCTATCGGTTCACCGATCTGGGCATCGGGATGTACACGGTCACGTTCGCGCTGCCCGGCTTTTCCACGGTCATCCGCGAAGGGATCCGGCTCACGGATCGGTTCACGGCGCGGATCAACGTCGAACTGGAGCTCTCGACCGTCCAGGAGACCATTACGGTCAGCGGCCAGAGCCCCGTCGTCGACGTGACGAGTGCGGCCACTGTGCAGACCCTGACGCGGGAAGTGATCGAGTCGGTCCCCAACTCGGGCAGCCAGTTCGAGCTGATGGCCATGGCGCCCGGCATGCGCGTCGGCCGGATCGACGTCGGCGGCAGCACGATGGCCAACTACCAGTCCGCGCGCGCCTACGGCCAGCGCGGCCAGATCACGCCGACCCTCGACGGGATCAACACCAGGCAGTACACGTCCTCGATGGGCTCCTACTACGACTACGCGTCGCTGGACGAGGTCACCATCACCGCCGTCGGCAACACCGCGGAGGTCGCGACGGCGGGCATGAACTTCGCCGCCATCATCAAGTCCGGCACCAACGAGTTCCACGGACGCTACTTCGGCGCGTACCAGAACCGGCGGATGCAGTCGGACAACCTGGATGCGGCGCTGATGGAACGGGGCGTCACCCAGGGCAGCTCGTTCAAGGACTACAGCGACATCTCGGGGTCGCTGGGCGGGCCCATCTGGAGGAACCGGATCTGGTTCTACGGCGACTACAAGCGCCAGCGAAAGGCGCAGAACGAGGTCAACTTCGCGCTCGACGGCGGGCCCGACGGCATCTACCTGACGCCGGACGACACAACCGAGGACGGGCGCGGCGACGGCCGGCGGGAGCTCAACAGCCAGACCATCAAAACCACGTTCCAGCTCTCGCAGGGCTACCGGATGGACGCGTTCTATCACCGCAGCGGCAAGGTCATGCCCGAGCGGTTCGGCACCCAGTTCCGGCCGCTCGAGACCACGAACGACTACCTATTCAACCCGCAGACCGGCAAGATCGAGCTCAACGGAACGCCCAGCAGCCGGCTCGTGTACACCCTCACACTGGGCCGTCACTACTACCTCGCCGACTACCAGCCGCGGGCCGGCGTCGACACCCCCACCCGCTTCGATCGCGTCTCCCGCCTGTATACGGGCTCGGCGGCCCGCGCCGACAGGCGCCCCCGCAACCGGTGGCAGTACCTGGGAAGCGTCACCTACTATCCGGGAGGGGCCCACGCGATCAAGAGCGGCGTCCAGATCTATCGGGAGACGCACGGCACGGGGCAGGCCAGTCACGCGGGCGGCAACTTCATCCTGGAGTACGAGGGAGCGACCCTGTTCGATACGGGGATGGCGGGCAATCCGTACCGGGTCAGGTTGTTCAACTATCCTCTGGATCCCACCAACCGGGTGGACGTGAACTCGGCGTACGTCACGGACGAATGGCGTGTGACCAGGCGGCTGACCGCCAACATCGGCTTGCGGTACGACCACTACCTCTCCTACGTACCGGAGCAATTCAAGGGTCCCGACGACTTCGGGATCTTTTTCCAGGGAAACGTCGACAGACTCGACGTGGTGGACTGGAAGGGCCTGGCGCCGCGCATAGGGCTCGCCTATGACCTGCGCGGGGACGGCAGGACCGTGATCCGGGGCGCGTACAACTACTTCCAGCAGTCGCTCGGCGACAGCTTCGCCTCGACGTACAACCTCAACGCGATCGCCTCGGCGACGTACGTCTGGAACGACGCGATCCCCGACAACACCTACACGCCGGGAGAAGTGGACCTCAGCCTGAACGGCCCCGACTTCGTCAGCATCACCGGGGCGGCCAACTCCATCCTCCCGAACGACCCGCGATTCGGCCGCGAACTCTACCAGTCGAACACGCAGGAAATGTCGGTCGGCGTCCAGCACGAGCTGATGCCCTCGGTGGCAGCTCGTGCCGTGTACGTCTACAAGCGCGAGGCGGGCCTGTTCGACACGCGGGGATCGACGGCCTCGGGGACGCAGGGCGGTCCGAACATTCTCCGCCCCCTCAGCGCCTATACCATTCCGGTGAGCCGCCGGGATCCCGGACCTGACGGGGTGCTGGACACCGCCGACGACACGGGCAACATGATCCACTTCGCCGACTACGGCGACGAGTACCGGGGCGCCGAGTTCGTCGGGAACCAGCGGATCAACTACCCGGAGCCGGACTTCTACCACAGCTACGAGTTCACCCTGGAGAGACGGTTGCGGGACGGTTGGCAGGGCCTCGTGTCGTTCATCGGCACGCAGAACCACCGCTGGCTCCCGAACGCCGCCCTGACCGACTTCGTCCCCCCGCAGGTTGCCCTCAACGGGCTCGACGAGTCCTGGGAGTGGGGCCTCAAGGCGCACGGCAGCTACATGTTCCCGGGCGACATCCAGCTCGGCGTCTTCTATCAGGCCCTGAGCGGCTTCCCGCTGCAGCGGACCGCGCGGTTCCTGCGGAACGACCCCGACGGGCTGTTCCACTTCCGCAACCAGGGCACGCAGACGATCCGGGTGGAGCCGTACGGCGCGTCGAAGCTCACCGCCCAGCACGTCTGGAACGTCCGCCTGTCGAAGTTCCTGGACATGGGGCCGGGCCGGTTCCAGATGGCGGTCGAGGTGTTCAACCTGCTCAACGCCAACGACATCCTGCGCGTTCAGCAGGTCTCGGGCCCGTCGTTCGGCAACGTGCTCGAGAACATCCCGCCGCGGATCGCGCGGATCAGCGCGACCTACGATTTCTAGGATTCCAGGATCCAGGTCTGGCCGACTGGCCGACGGGCCGCGTTCCGATCGGGGCGCGGCCCGTCGTCTTCGGGCCGGGGGAGGTCGGGATGCGTGGAACGAAGCCAGGGGCTTGCGCCGTAGGAGTCTTGAGCCGTCGAGACTCCCAACGCGACCGCGGGGTCCCGCCGGGAGCCCTGGGCAGCAGCCCCGCCGCAATCGAGCAGCGGTGCATTCCCCCCGGATGGCGGCACTCCCCGGTCATCGGTATGCTGCTCGCCGGCGCACTGATCTCCTGCACCGCTTCGGTCCTCGCCCAGAGCCGGCCTGCCGGACCCGAGCGCTTCGAAGGACGCATCGCCAACACGGGCACGTTCGGCAACGCGGGCAGCAACTTCTTCAGCATTCAGGTCGACGAGTACACGAGCGACGAGGAGTTCATCGAGTTCCTGGAGATCCTGGCCGGCGGCGGTCCGCGCCGGCTCGAGGACGCGTTCCTGCGGTCGCAAAAAGGGCGGATCGTCATCAACAGCCTGGGCTACGACATCGCCTTGGCGCGCTCCACGCCGACGGAGAGCGGGCGCGTGGTGCGGGTGTTCACCGTGCGGCACCTCGGTTTCGACGAGTCGGTGGGTCGGGCCCGGAGCCGCGAATACCCCTTCGGCATGATCGAGCTCCGGCTCGGCCACAACGGCAGAGGCGACGGCGTGCTGGTGGTGGCCGCCCGGCTTCACCTGGATCCGGACGGCCGGCTCGCGGTCGAGACGTTCAGGGAGACGTTCGGCACCCCGGCGTTTCGGCTGCTGAACGTGGAGGCGAGGTAGCGCCCCCGGTCAGATCCCGGCCAGCGGCCTCGGAGGCGCATCGAGGTCGAGCGGGCCGCTGCTGTTGGCAATCCGCTCGACGGGCACGCCGAGCTTGTCCAGCACGGTGACCAGCAGCGATGCCGCCGGCCCGTGCTCGTACCGCAGGTGGCGCCCGCCCTGGAAGCGGAAGTGCTCCCGCGAACCAATCAGCATCAGCGGCAGATTCTGCGAGTCATGGGAGTTGCCGTCCGCCATGCCGGCCCCGTACAGCAGCAGCGTGTGGTCCAGCAGCGATCCATCGCCGTCCGGCGTCCGGTGCAGCTTCTCCAGGTAGGAACCGAACAGCGCGGCGTGGTACGTGTTCAGCTTGGCGAGCAGCGCTTTCTTCTCGGGATCGTCCTGGTGATGCGACAGCGGATGATGGGCCTCGGCGATGCCGATTTGCGGGTACGTCCGCCCGCTGTACTCGCGACCGAGCATGAACGTCACGACCCGCGTCAGATCGCACTGGTAGGCCAGCACCTGCAGATCGCACATCAGCGCACAGTAGTCTTCGTAGTCCGCGGGGATGCCGCCGGGCTGCTCCACCAGCGGCAAATCCATCGCGCTCTGCGCCTCGGCGTTCTGGATGCGGCGCTCCACGTCGCGCACGGCGGTCAGGTACTCGTCGAGCCGGGACCGGTCGCCCGAGCCGAGCTCCCGCTCCAGGTCCGAGAGCGAGTCCAGCAGCGAGTCGAGAATGCTGCGGCTGCGCCGCAGGCGCACCTTGCGCTCGGCCGGGTCGGTCGTCCCGCTGTCGCCGAACAGCCGCTCGAAGACCACGCGGGGGTTGTCCTCGGCCGGCGCCTGCGTCGTCGGACTGGTCCACGAGAGCGAGTTGATGAAGGCGCACGTGGTGTTGTCGCACGTGCCGACGAGATCGAGGCGATCGAGCGCGAGCTCGAGCGAGGCCAACTGCGTGTGTCGCCCGAACTGCCGGGCCGCGATCTGATCGATCGACGTGCCCGCCTCGATCCCCTGGGCGGTCCGCTTCCCGACCACGCCGGTCAGGAATCTCGTCGCCGCGGTCGTATGGGTCCCGCCGCGGTTCTGCACGCCGTCCAGCCCCGAGAAGACGAGCATGCGGTCCTTGAAGGGCGCGAGCGGCTGAAGCACCGGCGACAGCTCGAGCGGGCCCTCGGCGGGCGGGGTCCAGGCCGGCATGATCATCCCGTTGGGCACGTAGACCACGCCGAGGCGCCGGACCGGGGCCGCCGGCGTCTTCGCGAACGCGGTGAGCGCGGGCGCCATCGCATCCAGCAGCGGCAGCGCCACCGCAGCGCCTGCACCGCGCAAGAAAGTACGCCGCGGCAACGCCGTCTTCGTGATCATCATGGTCGGGCTCTCCGCTTCGGTTGAACCGTTCTCCGCGCCGGTTGCACAAGGGTCCGCATGGCGGCCGGCACTCCTCAGGGGTTGGCGGCCGCCGCCGACCGTGCCGGCACGGGATCCCCGGCCGCGCGCCGCATCTGGAACGCAGGGCTCCGGACGATGCCCAGAATGATATCGGACAGGCGATGGTCGCTCGCCGCGGCTTCCCGCACGATGCCCCGCACCGTCGGACGATCATAGTACTCGAGCCGGCGGCCCAGGGAATACGCCAGCAGCTTCTCGGTCATCGCTTCGACGAACTGCCGGCGCTGCTCCACCAGGAACGCGCGGAGTCCGGCCGGGCCCCGAAACCGCGTACCGTCCGGCAGCACGGCCGAGCTGTCCACGGGCGCTCCGCCCTCGGCGTCGCGCCAGCCGCCCACCGCATCGAAGTTCTCCAGCGCGAAGCCCAGCGGATCCATGGGCGCGTGACACGTGGAGCAGGCGGGGCTCTCGCGGTGCCGTTCCAGCCGCTCGCGCACCGACGCCGGCCGTCCGTCTTCGCCGCGGTCCGGCAGACCCGGCACGTCCGCCGGCGGCGAGGGCGGCGGCGTGCCCAGCAGGCTCTCGAGTACCCAGCGGCCCCGCAGCACCGGAGACGTGCGATTCGGATACGACGTCACCGTCAGAAAGCTCCCCTGCCCGAGCAACCCGCCGCGCGGCTCGTCATCGCCGAAAGTCACGCGCCGGAAGTGGCTGCCGTACACGTTCGGGACGCCGTAGTGCCGCGCCAGTCTCTCGTTCAGGAACGTGTAGTTGGCCCGCAGGAGGTCGACCACGCTCCGGTCCTCCCGGAACATGCTCTCGACGAACAACCTCGTCTCCCGCTCGAACGCCTCGCGCAGGTTCTCGTCGAACGCGGGAAAGGCGTTCGGATCCGGCGCCGCGCTCGGCAGATTGCGCAACAGCAGCCACTGGCCGACGAAGTTGTCCACCAGGGCCTGCGAGCGCTCGTCGGCCAGCATCCGCCGCACCTGCCGCTCGAGTTCGCCGGGAGCGCTCAGTTCCCCGCGGGCCGCCGCGCCGAGCAGCTCAGCGTCGGGAATGCTGCTCCACAGGAAGAACGACAGACGCGCTGCGAGATCCAGATCGCTGACGGCATAGACCGTCCCCGGGGCGATGTCGACCGGCTCCCGCTCGATACGGAACAGGAACTTCGGGTCGGCCAGGAGCCGCTCCAGCGCGAACTGCACGCCGTCATCGAACGTGCCGTCGCTGCGGCCCTCCCCGTAGAACCGCAGGAGCGTCCGCACCTCGCGCGCGGTCGCGGGCCGGCGATACGCCTCGCCGGCGAGCGTCGTCAGAATCCGCTCCGCGCAGGGCTCCTCCTCGCGCGGTTCCGCCGGTCGGCAGACGAAGATCTTGCGACGGCTCGGGGTATCGCCCGGGCCCGACACGCCGTACGGGCCGCGGATGGCGACGGTGTGCACCCACGGGTTGCTCTCGAGCGACTCGTCGCGCTCGGGGTATCTCGGCGGGTGCGGAACGCCGTCCTCGACCTCGGTCGGGCGCCCGAGGAACGAAACGGTCAGCAGACGCCAGCCGGCCTGCGCCGGGAACCGCACTTCGAGGCCGGCGTCGGCGTTGCGCGCGTACCGTTCCCAAGCCGGACTTCCGAAGATGTCGCCTACGAATCCGGCCGGCGGGGCGCCGCCGGTCTCTTCGCCGCCGACCACCGACGAGAGAATCCGTTCGCCGTCCACCCGGATCTCGACCTCGTGCGGCGACCCGAGTCCGACGACCACGTCGAACAACTGGCGGTACAAGCGGACGTCGATGACGTACTCGCCATCGACCGGAAAGCGATGGCGAATCGCGGCGCCTCCCCGCGACCCGAACGGCAGGTCCTCGCCCAGGTACTCGTCCTGATCGAGCCGGACCCGGTACTCGTCGGTGGTGGGTGCGGCCGGAGGCAGTCCGACCGCCAGCCGGCTCAGCCGCCGCGCGGCCGACAGGTACCGGTCCAGCAGCGTCGGCGAGACCGACAGCATGCTCGCGATGTTGTCGAAGCCGTGCTCGTCCGCGCTGTCGGCCGGCAGCAGCGACGTCACGTCGACGTCCAGCGCCAGCAGGTCGCGAATCGCGTTCCGGTACTCGGCGCGATTGAGCCGGTGGACGCTGTCCGTCCGGCCCGGGTCGGGATCGAGCGCGGCGCCGCCGTCCAGCTCCGTTTCCAGCCACGCGAGCACGTCCTCGACGACCGCCGCGTCGGGCCGCGGCCGGCCCGGCGGCGGCATCGCGCCGCTCCGCAGCTTGCGGATGACCTTCTCCCACACCTCCGCGCCCCCGGCGACGTGGACGGCATCCATCGCCTCCAGGGAAAGGTCCGCCGTCAGGAGCCGGTCATTGTGGCAACCGACGCAGTAGCGGTTCAGTACGGGACGCAGCGGTGAAGGTTCCGCCGGCGAAGCCTGCGGGCGTGAAGCGGCCGTCTGGCCGGCTGCCGGCGGCGCCAGTAGAACGAACCACGCCGCCGCGACGAGCCCGCCGACGGAGCGCCAGCGCGACATGTCCTTGCCTCCCTGCAGCCGATCAAGTCGCATGATAGCATCGCGGCCGCGGAAAGCTCAGTGTTTTCGAGTACGGGCAGCGCTCGGCCCGCGTGGTAGACTCGGCAAACCAGCGGGTTTTCCGGTCGCGTACGCGTCGAGTCGCGGTACAGGGAGGGCACGAACATGCGCATCTCGACGAGACGGCTTTGCAGACTGTCGATCCGCCTGCTGACCATCGCGACACTCGCGGCAAGCGCCGCCAACGGCGCGAGCGCCGCCGATGTCGAGCTGATTCAAGCGGTCAAGAACGGCAATGCGACCGCGGTGCGCGCGCTCCTCGACAGGGGCGCCGACGTGGATGCGCGGCAGGGCGACGGCGCGACCGCCCTCCACTGGGCCGCCCACCTGAACGACCTCCAAGCGGCGGACTTGTTGATCCGGGCCGGCGCGGCCGTGGACGCGGCGAACGATCTGGGCGTCACCCCGCTCTGGGTCGCGACGACGGGCGGCAGCGCGGCAATGGTCTCGAAACTGCTCGAGGCGCGCGCCGAACCGGACATCGCGCCGGACACCGGCGGCACCCCCCTCATGATCGCCGCCCGCCAGGGCAACGTCGCCGCGGTTCGGGCGTTGCTCGCTCACGGCGCCGACATGAACGCGACGGAGGGCGCACAGGGACAAACCGCGCTCATGTGGGCCGTTGCGCGGCGGCATCCGCAGGTCGTGCGGGTCCTGCTGGAAGTCGGAGCGGATCCGCACGCCCGGACGAAGTCGTCACGCCGGCATGTCCTGTTGTGCTGCCAGAAGAGTCTCGGCAAGACCGAGGGAACCATCTGGATCGAGCAGGGCGGCTTCACGCCGCTGCTGTTCGCCGCGCGGCACGGGGCCGCGGCTTCGGCCGATCTCCTGCTGGCCGCCGGCGCGCCAGTCGACGACACGGCCGCAATCGGCACCACCCCGCTGGTCGTCGCGGCCCAGCACGGCTTCAACGAGGTCGCCGCGGTGCTGCTGAAGAGGGGAGCGGACCCCGACGCCGCCGGCGCGGGGCAGGCCGCCCTGCACTGGGCCGCGTTGCGCGGCGACCGTGCGCTGGTGGAGACCCTCCTGGCCCACGGCGCCGATCCGGATGTGCGGCTCACGCAGGGCTCGTTCCTCAAGCACGACCGGGGTGCGTTCGCTTTCGACAAGTTCCTGGTCGGCGCGACGCCGTTCGTGCTGGCGGCCCGGCGGTCCGATACCGGGATCATGCATCTGCTCGCGGCCGGCGGCGCCGACATGTCGCTGCCGCTGCAGGATGGCCGAACGGCGGCAATGGTCGCGGCGGCCGGGAAGAACACGGGCCTTCGTCGACTCCGGATCGCGGAATGGCAGATCCTGGAAACGGTCCGGTCGGCCCTCGATCTCGGTGTGGACGCGAACGCCGCGAGTCAGTCGGGCGACACCGCCCTGCACGTAGCGGCGGACAGCAAGTTCGACAGCGTCATTCGGCTCCTCGCCGAGCGCGGCGCGCAGGTGAATGCGCGCAACCGGATGGGACAGACACCGCTGGCGGTTGCGCTCGCGCCGCCCGAGGCACCCGACGGATCGGCCATCGGCGGGGCCGCCCTCGGGCGCTATCGAGAGATCTACGCCGCCTGGGCGGCCAGCCAGGGACGGACGCCCACGGCGAACCTGCTCCGCTCCCTCGGCGGCACCGAATAGCGGGATCCCGCGGTCATCGCCCGCCGGCAGCCGTTCGGATCCGGCGCCATCAGTCGCCCTTCAGGGCGATGACCGGATCCAGGCGCGCAACCCGTCGAGCCGGCACCAGCGTGGCGCAGAGTGCGCCTCCCATCACCAGGAGGGCGACGCCGAAAAAGGTCAGCGGGTCGTAGGGGCTCACGCCGTAGAGCAGACTGGCGAGCCCGCGACCGGCCGCTGCGGCCGCCCCCAGACCGGCAAGGAGGCCCGCGGTTGCAATGGCGAGACTCCCGGCCGCGACCAGGCGGACGAGTCGCCCCGGAGAGGCGCCGACGGCGGCGCGAATGGACAGTTCGTGCCGGCGCTCGGTCACGGCGCGCCCGAGGGCCCCGAACAGCCCGACCATCGACACGGCCAGCGCCAGCGCAGCCACCGTCACGGTGGGCACGAGCTGCAGGCGGCGGCCCGCGATCGAGTCGGCGACGTGATCTTCCAGCGTGCGCACCTCCGGGAGCGGCAGCGTCGGGTCGAGCCGGGCGATGAGCCGCCGGAGGGTCGGGACGAGGGCCGCGGGATCGCCGCTGCTGCGAACCACGAGGTAGGACATCCCCATCGGGCGTTGCGACCAGGGCACGTAGATCGAGGCGTCCCGATCGGCGGCGAGCCCGCGATACTTCATGTCGCCCACCACCCCGAGCACGGTGGTGTCGCGGGTCAGTCCCATCCGTTCCACGGCCCACCCCATCGATTGGCCGAGCACGCTGTCGTCCCGGAAGATGAACCGCGCGGCCGAGTCGCTCAGGATCGCGTTCGGGACCACCGCCCGTTCGTCCTCGACCCGGAAGCGGCGTCCACTCTCGAGCGACGTGCCGAGCGCTTCGAAGAACCCGGACGTGACGGCGCCCCAGGAGAGGACCATCCGATCGTCGCGCGTGTCGCCGCGCATCCAGAGATTGATCGAGATCGGAGCGTCAGCCGGGGGCAGCATGCTGCCGACTCCCGCCGCGGTCACCGTGGGCAGCGTCCGCACCTCGCCCAGCAACCGATTCACGAAGTCCACCAGCGCGCGGTCGTCCGGGAACGGGGTGTCGTCCAACAGCAACCGGGCGGTGACGACCCGGCCGGTATCGTACCCGCCATCCTCGGCCAGCAGCGCACCGACGCTGCGGGTGAACAGTCCTGCGCCGGCCAGGAGAACGACAGCCAGCGCGATCTGCCCCGCCACCAGGCTCGCCCGCAGATGCCGGGTCGCGGGAGACACGGCCCGGCCGGCGCCGGCGATCAGCTCGCTGCCCCGGCTGCCGAGCGCCCCCACCGCCGATGCGCCGCCGCAGGCCAGCGCGGCGAGCAACGCCACGATCGAGGCAGCCACCAGGATCGGCAGGTCGAGACCGATCTCCGGCAGGCGGGGAAGCACGGTCGTCGCGCGCGCCTTGAACAGCTCGATCCCCGCCGCGGCCAGGGCCAGACCTATAGTCAGGCCCGCCGCGGCCAGGATCAGGCCCTCGACCACGGCCATCCTCACGAGCTGCATCGTCCCGGCGCCGAGCGCCTGTCGCAGCGCGAACTCCCGCCGGCGGGCGACCGAACGGCCAATCAGCATCGTGATGACGCTAAAGCAGGCGACGATCAGAACCAGCCCCGCCGCAGCCTGCGCCGCCAGCAGCGCCGGTCGGCGATCACCCGTCAGCACGTCATCGAGACGGTTCGTCACCGCGCTCCAGTCGTCGCCGCGCAATTCCCGGCTGATGCGGCTTGCTTCCTGCGTGAGCTGGACCTGCGTCGTGCCCGATCGAAGCCGAGCGACGAGTTCGAACCGCCCGTCGGATGGGTCCCGTCCCGGTGGCGGAGCGGTCCACACGTCGACGGCGCCGGAAGGCAACCCCAACGCGTCCGGCATCACCGCCACGATCTCCAACAGCTCGTCTCCGACCGCGAGCGTCTGCCCGACTACGTCGCTCTCGCCGGCGATCTGTCGGGCCATCCTGCTGCTGACCACCGCGCGGCCATCCCCCGGCGCCAGGCGGGGCGCAGGACCCCGGACCGCCCCGACCCCCAGCACGTCGAAGAAGTTCTCGCTCACCCATGCCGTCGCCGTGATCCGGGCCGGGCCGTTCCCGCGGACGCTGCGCTCGCGCTGCTGGACCCCGGCCAGATCCGCGCCGCGGAGTCGATCCGACCAGTCACGATACCAATCGGCTCGTACGCCGCCGCTCCGCTCGCCGCCGTGGGTCAGCTCGATCGTGACGAGACGGTCGGGCTCGGGGTACGGCAGGGGGCGCCACAACACCGTGTAGGCCACGGCGAAGACCGCGGCGTTGAGCCCGACGCCGAGCGCCAGCGTCCCCACGATGATCGCGGTCAGCCCGGGTTGCCGGCCGAAGGACCGCAGTGACCGCCGGAGCTGATGAATGGCATCCATCCCGATTGCGGATCTTATGTCGTCGACGTGGTCGGCTCGCACGGAGTGATCGGCGGTCGCCACGCGAGGCGCGACCGCCGCGAGCACGTCTTCGTACGAACCCCTCGGTCTATCCGAGCGCCTCGAGCTCTGCCGTCACCTCCTCCGGCAGCCGTAGCTCGTTGGTGACCGAGAAGGCGTTGAACTGCCCGGCGAGCGCCCTGGCCAGTTGCCGGTCCATCTCGTTGTCGACGACGCCGGTGAGCGTCACGTGCCCCCGATTCACCACGATGTGAATCGACGGATTCGCGCTCGTGGCGTAGCTCCAGAAGTTGGGATTCCCGTAGATCGCGCGGGCGACGACGTATCGCAACCGGTCATCGAACCCCGACACCGGAAGCACGGTGATCTCGTTGCCCACCGTGGTCACCCCGTCGAGCGCTTCGACGCGCTCCTCAATGCTCTTCGCCTTGTGCCCCGCGGTGACGTGGCCGCTGAGCACGACGTGTCCCTCGCCGGCGATTTCCACGTCGATGTTGTCGAACACCGTGAAGAACGAGTACCGGAGCACCTGTTCCTGCACTCGCTGGAACAGATCGTACTTCGGCCCGTCGGCGGCCGCCGGCGACACCGACAGGGCCGCGATGGCGAGCGCCATCAGCGGCAGAGCGATTCGGTGTGTATTCGACAGAGTGTGCATCGTGAGTATCCTCTCCGCGCGTGCGTGTCTCACCGGACTCGATGGCCGCGCGCGCTACCGCACTTGAGAGCAAGACACGTGCCAAGTGAATCGCGGCCGGAAGCAAGCGCTGTTCCCCGGCGGGGTGTGCGCGATCTGGTTCCGCGAGCGGCACGAATCGTCCCCGAAAGAGGACAGGCTGGAAGGCGCGCTGCCCCGCCTCTGCGAGACTGACGCGCTAGGAAAGCGAGGAGTGGCGGCGCGCCGCGGGATTCACTCGCCGCTTCGGAGCACCTCCGCCAAGTCGGTCGACGCCGCCCGTCGGGCGGGAATCCAGCACGCCGGCCCGGCCAGGATCGATTCGCGATCAGAGGCCGGTCAGCCGCCCCGTGCTGTCGCCGAGGCGCTCGGGCCGTACCCCGGCCATGTCGAGCATGCTCAGCAGCAGGTTCGTCATGGGTGTCTCGGGCTTGGCGCGCAGGTGTCGACCGCCCTTGAACCTGCCGGCCGCACCGCCGGCCAGCACGATCGGCAGCGGCGAGTGGTTGTGCAGGTTGCCGTCGCTCATGCCGCTCCCGTAGAGGAGCAGCGTGTGGTCGAGCAGCGTGCCGTCGCCGTCCGGCGTCGCCTGCAGCTTCTCCAGGTACGACGCGAAGGTCGCGACGTGGTGCGCGTTGACCTTGCCCAGCCTGGCGAGCTTCCCCTCGTCGTTCTGGTGGTGCGACAGGGCGTGGTGCGGATCGTTGATGCCGATGGCCGGAAAGGTCCGGTAGCTGGCCTCGCGGCCGAAGGCGAAGGTGGTCACGCGCGTGAGATCGGCCTGGTAGGCCAGCACCTGCAGGTCGATCATCAGTCCGGCGTGCGTCTCGAAGTCCTCCGGCACGCCAATGGGCCGGTCCGGGACCGGAAACTCCGTCGTACGGTTGTACTGCTCGGTCTTGCGAATGCGCCGCTCGGTCTCGCGAATGGCTTCGAGGTACTCGTCCACCCGCCGCTTGTCCTGCGCGCCCAGATCCGTGTGCAGCCGGCCGATCTCCTGCGTGACCGAGTCGAGCAGGCTGCGATCCATCTCCATCTCGCGCAGCCGGTCGGCCGTGCTGTCGCCGTCGCCGAACAGGCGCTCGAACACCGCGCGCGGATTGCGCTCCATCGGGTTGGGCGTGGTCGGCGTGCGCCACGAGATGGTGTTCATGTAGGCGCAACTGTAGCCGGCGTCGCAGTGGCCGACGATGTCGGCGGCATCGAGGGCGAGCTCGAGCGACGCGAGCGGCGTCACCGTCCCGATCTCCCGCGCCGCGATCTGGTCGGCGGTGGTGCCCACCTCGACGTCGGCTCCCTCGGTCCGCTTGGCGTGCACGCCGCTCAGCCACCCTGCGCTCGCCCGGGAGTGGTCTCCCCCGCCGTCGCCGAGCGACTCGAGCTGGCGATGGGCCAGATCGGTCACCACGACGACCTGCTCGCGGAACGGCGCGAGCGGCTGGAGAGAGGGCGACCACTCGAAGTCACGGCCCGTGCCCTTCGGAGTCCACGCCGCGTGGTAGGCGCCGTTCGGGATGTAGATGAAGGCGAGCCGGCGCGCGGGGTGCGCGGGCGTGCGGGTCATGGCCGTCAGCGCCGGCACCATGGCGTCGAGCAACGGGAGAGCGACCGCTGCTCCCATGCCCCGGAGCACCGTCCGGCGAGGCAAGGCCTTCTTCGTGATGATCATGGCTGTACTCTCCGCATCCGAAACGGCTTGCTGTCGACGACGCCGCGAATCAGCGACGAGAAGCGGTAGGCGTCGCCGGCGGCGTCGCGGACGATCCGCCGTACCACGGGCGCATCCGTCAGCTCCACCCCCCGGCCGACGGCGTAGGTCAGCAGCTTCTCGGCCAGCGTCGTTACGAACTCCTCCGCGCGGCTCTCCAGCACGGTCCGCAGCCCCTGGGGCCCGTCGAACCGGGTGCCGTCCGGCAGCACCCCGGAGGCATCCACCGGTTCGTCCGACTCGCTTCGTTCCCGCCAGCGGCCGACCGCGTCGAAGTTCTCCAGCGCCAGCCCCAGCGGGTCCATCTGCGCGTGACAGACCGCGCAGCTCGGATTCTTGCGGTGCTGTTCCATCCGCTCCCGCATCGACCGCACCCGGCCGTCGGCGGTCTCCTCTTCGAGTTCCGGGATATCCGGTGGTGGCGGCGGAGGAGGCGCGCCGATGATGTTCTCCAGGATCCACTTGCCGCGGGTCACCGGTGACGTCCGGTTCGCGTAGGAGGTCGCCGTCAGCAGGCTGGCATGTCCCAGCACGCCCGACCGGTTCCGATCCGTCAACGTCACGGGGCGGAAGTGGCTGCCGTAGACTCGCGGAATCCCATAGTGCCGGGCCAGCCGTTCGTTGAGGAACGTCGTGCGCGACGTCAGGAACTCCAGCGCGCTGCGGTCCTCGCGGATCACCCGGTCGAAGAACAACTCCGTCTCCCGCTGCATCGCCTGCCGCAGGTTCTCGTCGAAATCCGGAAACTGGATGGGATCCGGCGCCGTGCCGGCCAGGTTGCGCAGGTACAGCCATTGCCCCCCGAAGTTGTCCACGAGCGCCTTCGAGCGCGGGTCCCGCAGCATCCGGCGCACCTGCCCGTGGAGCACGCCGGGATCGCCGAGCCGCCCGGCCTCGGCCACGTCGAGCAACTCGTCGTCGGGAATGCTGCTCCACAGGAAGAACGACAGGCGCGACGCCAGCTCCAGGTCGCGCAGCGGCCTCGCCGTGCCGGCGCTGTCTGTCGGGGCGTCGCGCTCGATGCGGAACAGGAACTCCGGGCTCACGAGAACGCGCTGCAGCGCCCGCCCGATGCCGTCCTCGAAAGTGCCTTCCCGGCGCCCTGCCGCGTAGAACCCGAGCAATACCTGAAGGTCCGCCGCGGTCACCGGCCGGCGATAGGCGCGACGAGCGACCTGCGCCATGATTCGCCGCGCGCACGCCGTTTCCTCTTCCGCATGATCCGGACGGCAGACGAACAGCCGGCGCCGGCTCGGCGTGTCCCCCGGTCCTGTCGCGCCGTACGGTCCGCCGATGGCCACGCTCCGCACGTGCGGCGGGCCCGACGTGTCGGCCGGATCGATGTTGCTGCGCAGCAGCGGCTGGCGAATCGTGGCCACTTGCGCCGAGGTCTTCCTGAGGAACGCCACGGCGAGCGTGCGGGTTCCGGCCTGGACCGGCAGCCGCACCTCCAGTGCCGCATCCGCGTTCATCGAGTACGCCAGCGCCGCTTCCCGCGCGGCTCGCCGCGCCGCCTCCCGCGCCTCCTCGTCGGCGTCGTCATCCACCTCGAACGCGTCCGCCCGCGGCTGGGCGCCGCCGATGGTGAAGAGCCGCACACGCTCGCCGTCCAGGCTGACCTCGAGTTGGTGCGGCTCTCCCAATCCCCGAATCGTGTCTATGACCGTTCGCAGCAGGCGCACGCGGACGACGTACTCGCCGTCGAGCGGAAACCGGTGCCGCACGGCGATGCCGCCCCGCGTGCCGAGCGGCAGACCGTCGAGATGGTCGTTCTGGGTCAGCACCGTCGGCACGAGGTAGGTTGAAATGGCCGGACTGATCGCTGCGCTGCCGACGGCCAACCGGCTGATGCGCCGGGCCGCGCCGAGGTAGCGCTCGAGCAGCAGCGGCGATACGCCCAGCGCATCGGCGATGTTGTCGAACCCGTAGCTCGCATCGTCCGGCGGCAGCAGGGACGCGACGTCGACGTCCAGGGCCAGCAGATCCCGTATGACGCTGGCGTACTCGGCGCGGTTGAGCCGATGGAAGACGGCAGTCCGCGGCAGATCGGCCCGCGCCGCCCAGGCGGCATCGAGATCGGCCTCGAGGCGCGCGAGAAACGCGTGGCGCATCTCCGCGTCCGGGCGCGGACGGCCGGCGGGCGGCATGGCCCCCGCACGGAGCTTGCGGACGACCCTTTCCCAGATCTCCGGGTCGCGGCCGACGTTCGACAAGTCGAGCGTGTCGAGGGTCAGCCCGACCGCGCGGAGCTGCGCGGCGAGCGGCGACGCCGCGCCGCCACGGCCCTGCACGACCCGCTCGTTGTGGCAGGCCACACAGTAGCGGTCGAGGAGCTCGCGCGACGGAGCGGCATCGCCGCCGGATGCCCCATCCTCCTGCTGCGCGAGGACTGCCTCCTGCCGCGGGCCGCCGACGGCATGGAAATTCGACGCGGACGCCAGAAGGAACACCAGACAGCAGGCGCCCAGGACGCCCGGGCAGATCGCCCGAGGGCAGCGCCGTTCTTCCGGAAGAGCCGCCCCTCCGGCCGGGTGTTTGCGCCCGAGCAGTCTCCTGCGGAGCAGACTCCCGGCGCTCCGGAACAGTCGCCGCAATCCGTTTGGCCCGGCCAAGTTGCCGTGCATCACCTGCTGCAAGACGCCGCGAGACTCCCGACGCCGTCGACCCGAATCAAGCTGTGGAAGCGAGTTCCCGTAGTCTATGGGTCTGCGCCGTAGAACGCAACGGAACGAGTTCCACGGTGCAGACCCGTGGGGCGGTGGACCCGAACACGGAGCCTTGCGACGGGTTGGCGGCGCTATACTGCGGCTGATCGTTTCCGCCACCGCCGTCCGCTCATTCTTATCGGAGGGCATCGACATGCGCGTCACCTGCCTGTACGGGTTGTTGATTCTCCTGCTTTCGTCAGCCGGTCCCGCGGTTGCAGCCGCCGCCGAGCGACTCGTCGACGCGGTACGGAACGGCGATTCCGCCGCCGTCCGGGCGCTGGTGGAAGCAGGTGCAAACGTCGACGTGGCCGAGCCCGACGGCACGACCGCCCTGCACTGGGCGGTGCGGCAGGACCGGTCCGGGATCGCCAAGCTGCTGCTGCGGGCCGGGGCCGACGCCAACGCGGCGAACCGTTACGGCATCACTCCGCTATCGCTGGCCGGCACGAACGGAAACGCCGAGACCGTCGCGCTCCTGCTCGACGCCGGCGCGGATCCGAACCTCGCCGCCCCGGAGGGCGAGACCCCGCTGATGACCGCGGCACGCACCGGGAACCCGGAGGTGCTCCGCCTGCTGCTGGCTGGTGGCGCCGGCGTCAACGGGGCCGAAGCCTGGCGCGGACAGACCGCGCTGATGTGGGCGGCGGCGGAAGGCAACGCCGAGGCCGCGGGGGTGCTGGTCGAGGCGGGAGCCGACGTGGCCGCGCGCTCCTCCCGAGGATTGACGGCACTGTTGTTCGCGGCGCGTAGCGGCGACCTGCATACTGTCCAGGCGCTGCTGGCGGGCGGCGCGAGCATCGACGAGACGGCCATGGACGCCATCCCGGCGCGGCGCCGTGAGGAGCACGCCGACGAAAACGTGCCGCCGCGCCTCGGCTCGAGCGTCCTGGCCACGGCCATCGAGAACGCGCACTACGACCTGGCGGCCTGGTTGGTTTCGGAGGGTGCCGACCTGAACGCGGACGGCCCGCGCGGAACCGCGCTGCACGGCCTGGTGCGGACGCGCAACTGCGAGCGGACCGCCCTCCCCTGCCCGGTGCGCTCCGGCCCGCTGGACAGCGTTGCGCTGGCCGAGCTGCTGCTTGCCCGCGGCGCCGATGTCAACGCGCGGATGAGCGCCGATCCACCGAAGAACGGGACCTACGACTACACCTACATGAGTCACGTCGGGGCGACACCGCTGTTCCTCGCGGTGAAGGCCTCGGACACCACGATGACCCGCCTCCTGCTCGATCATGGCGCCGACCCGGCGATCGGGAACGACGAGAACACGACGCCGCTGCTCGTGGCGGCCGGTATCGGCTACATCGAAGGCCAGATCATCGCGTCGGAGGAAAAGGCGTTCGAAGCGGTCCGCATGCTGGTCGAGCGGGGCGAGGACGTCAACACGACCAACGACAAGAACGAGACGGCGCTCCACGGCGCCGCCTACCGGGGTGCGAACTCCATCGCGATGTACCTGATCGACCACGGCGCCCGGCTGGATATCGAGGACGATCTGGGGCGCATGCCGGTCACGATCGCCGACGGCGTCGTCGCGGGCCCCTATTTCCGGGCGCACGACGAGACAGCGGCGCTGTTGCGCAAGTTGATGGGTCCGAGCGCCCCGCCGAGGCCGACCTCGCAGGGCGCCCGGTAGCAGCGCCGCCCCGATCCTCCTGGAGTGTGGGCATCAAGGCTTCCGATCTGCTGTCTGTAACTCGTACAGCCCGTCGATTCGCACCGTCAAGTTGTCGATGCGCTTGTTCAGACTCACGAATAGCCAGGCGTGGGCGGCCGACTCACTCGAATGTCTCCGGATCGATCTCATCGTGCATTCCGGCGACCATGACTCTTGCGAAGTCGGACAGGTCGTCCAGATGGTCTCGAATCACTGCCTTGATGATGTCGAGGTCCAAATCCTGATACTGATGGACGACGACGTTGCGCAGGCCGACCATCGCCTTCATGTTCGCCGCCATCTGCACCGGGATTACTCCCGCCCGCGCGAGCAGATCGAAACTCTCCCCGCTGGTCCGAGGCCAGCCGAGCCTCCTCAGGTTTACGACGCACGCGCAGCAGACAGCGATCGAGGCTCTGCTGCTTCCCGATCAGGACATCGCTCACGGTGCCGGCGCCCGTGCGCTCTCGACGATCGCAGCGCGGATCCCGGCGCGTTCGTCGTTCAGCCTCTGATACATCGACAGGACAAGTGTTTCGAACTCCAGCCGGACACCGTCGTCCTGGCAGTACACCAAGCGACCGGTGCGCAGGATCTCCGCCTGAAGCGTCGTGTCGGCGCGCCGCAGATTGACGAGATCCACATGCTCCGTGCCTGCCGCGCCGGCGAGCCTCACCGCGAGCAGATGCCACTGCCAGCGATCAACCCGCATTGCCTCGCCATACGGCAGGAGCACGGCGATATCCAGGTCGCTGTCCGGACGGTGGGCAGCGGTCGCCCAGGTGCCGTACCGATAAATCGCCTGCGTGGTGGGATGGGCTTCGAGGCTGAGGTGGATGAGCCCGTCGACGAGCGCGTCCGAGCCGCTGGCGGCCCGACCAATCCTGGCACCCACCGGATCAGTCTAACCCGGGAGCCGCGATACGGAGCCGGGGAGGCCATCGCCTCCCCGCTCAGGTCTTGTTCTTGCCGGCAGAAAACCGGTGTGAGGCCAGATTATTCCCTGCCACGCGGCGTTTCACGACGGACTCCTAGCCCGACAATCGTCGCCTGCGGCTCCGATTGCCGCCCAACCGGGCCTGACTAGGAGTCTACGCCGTTCTACGGCGCAGACTCCTAGCGCGCGTCCGGCTCCCGCACGATGTCCGGCGGGCTCCGCTCCGCGCCCAGCGA
Organism: Acidobacteriota bacterium; assembly: GCA_009861545.1. NCBI lineage: Bacteria > Pseudomonadati > Acidobacteriota > Acidobacteriota bacterium. The sequence goes on from VXME01000099.1 coordinate 42,993, forward strand.
GCGCAGCAGCGCGGCCGTCGTGTCGGACTTCGCGAAATTGCCGCCGGTGTGGATGCCCTCGGCGACTACGAGCGGCGTCCACTCTCGGTTGTTCTTCGCGTCGATGTCGGCGCCGCGGTCGATCAGGAACTGCACGATCGAGTCCGCGCGTTCCCGCCACGCCGCGCCGTGCAGCGCGGTGTCGCCCCGGTCGTTGGCCACGTTCACGTCACCGCCCATCTCCACGATCAGGTGGATGGCGTCGAGCGCCTCGACTTCGGTCGACCGGGTGATGCCCGGCTCGTGGCCGATGCCGGCCGCGTGCATCAGCGGCGTCGTCCCGTCGACGGTGGGAATGAACGGATCGGCGCCGGCGTCGAGCAGCGCCCGCATCACCGGCAGGTCGTTCGCCTTGGCCGCGATCGCGAACGCGGTCGCCCCGCGCATGTTCCCCAGATGGCCCTTCACCTGGATGTGGAACCCGGGGGTCCGCGCCGTCTGGCGGTCCGGGTCGGCGCCGTGCTCGAGGAACGCGCTGACCATCCGTAGCCGGTCGGCCGCGTGCAGCCCGCCGAACGGGCTCCACTGGTTGCCCTCGGCGACGCCGTTGGAGAGGTCGTTCAGCTCCGTGTCCCACTTCCCCGCGGCCCAGTGCAGCGGCGAGAAACCGGGCCCGAGGTTCGGGTTCGCCCCCTGGTCCAGCAGAAACTCCGCGTAGTCGAGATGCCGGCGAACCGTGGCGACGAGCAGGGCGGTGGTGCCGTCCACCGCCGAGGCGTTGACGTCCGCGCCCGCTTCCAGCAGCAGTTCGGTTACCTCCCGATAGCCCTCCCGCGCCGCGAGCACCAGCGCCGTGTATCCCGTGGTCGTGCGCGCATCCACCTCGGCCCCGTGCGCAAGCAGCGTACGGATCACGTCCGTGTGCCCTTCCCACGCGGCCCACATCAGCGCCGTCTGGCCGTTCGTGGCTTCGCCCGCGTTCACGTCGGCGCCGCGGTCGAGCAACGAGGTCACGGTATCCAGCACGCCGCCGCGCGCGCACGTCATCAGCACGGTCTCGCCCGTCGCCTGGCCACCGTGCGGATCCGCTCCGGCTTCCAGCAGCCGCTCGACCATTCCGGGACTGGCGTTCGTGCAGGCCAGCACCAGCGGGGTGACTCCGTAGCGGTCGGCCGCATCCACGTCCGCGCCGGCGCCGATGAGCAGGTCGGCGAGGTCCGTGCGATCCCACTGCGCCGCCCAGTGCAGCGCGGTGAAGCCGTCGGCCTGGACGCCGTCCACCGCGGCCCCGGCCTCGAGCAACGCACGGACCGCCTCCACGCTCTGGCTCCTCGCCGCGTCGGCCACCCGCGGATCCGGCGGGGCTGCGACGGCAATGGCGGATGACAACAGAACGACGGCCGGGACGCTCATGAGTCGGATGATTGTGCGCATCTTGTTCTCCTACACACCCGACAGGATCGGCAGCTCGCCGGTGCTGTCGCCCAAACGCTCGGCCGGCATGCCCATCTTCTCCAGCAGCGTCAGGTGCATGTTGGCCAGCGGCGTGCCTTCCGGCAGGCGGACGTGGCGGTTGCCCTTCAGCGTGCCTGCTCCGCCGCCCGCGACCACCATCGGCAGGTCGAGCGGGTCGTGCGCGTTGCTGTTGCCCATGCCGGCCCCGTAGACGACCATCGACTGATCGAGCAGCGTTCCGTCGCCGTCGGTCGTCGCCCGCATCTTCTCCAGGAAGCGCCCGAAGATGGACATGTGGAACGTGTTGATCTTGGCCAGCTTGACCAGTTGCTCCTCGCGGAACCGGTGGTGCGAGACGGGGTGGTGCGGCTCGGCGACCCCGATCTCGGGGTAGGTGCGCACGCTCTTCTCGCGACCCACCAGGAAGGTGGAGACGCGGGTCAGGTCGGCCTGGAAAGCGACCAGCATCAGGTCGAACATCAGGTCGGCGTACTCCTCGAAGTCGCCGGGGATGCCGGCCGGCTGCTCCACCTCCGGAAGTGCGCGATCGCTCTGCGACTCGGCGATCTGGATGCGCCGCTCGATGTCGCGGACGGAATCGAGATAGCCGGCGAGCTTCGAGCGGTCGCCGCGGCCGAGCTGCCGCTGCAGGTCGGAGATCTCGGCGTTCACCGAGTCGAGGATGCTCTTGTCCCGGCGTAGCGCCCGCGCCCGCGCGGCCGGCTCCGTGCTGTCGACGGCCCCGAACAGATGCTCGAACACCGCGCGCGGGTTCGTCTGCATCGGCATCGGCGTGTTGGCGTCGCGCCAGGCGATGGTGGCGCTGTAGGCGCAGCCATAGCCGTCCTCGCACTGCCCCACCAGCTCGTTGGCCTCCAGCGACAGCTCCAGCGAGGCAAGCTGCGTGTCCTCGCGGAGCTCGCGCGCCGCGAGCTGATCCATCGACACGCCCACTTCGAGGGTGCTGTTGGTCCCGGACGCTTTCACCGCATGCGCGCCCGTCAGATAGGCCGCCTGGCACCGCGAATGGTCGCCGTCGCCCTCGTCCAGCCGCTGCTTGGCCTCCTTGTTGGCCATGCCGCTCAGCACGAGCAACTGGTCCTTCACAGGGGTCAGCGGCGAGAGGACCTGGCTCATCTCGAGGCGGCCTTCGGCGGGCGGCAGCCAGCGGGCCATGCTCATGCCGTTCGGCACGTAGATGGCGCCGAGCCGCTTGACCGGCCTCGCCGCGGTGTTCCGGATGGCGGCGAACGCCGGCACCATGCCGTCGAGCAACGGGAGCGCGATGCTGGCCCCGAGGCCCCGCAGCATCGTTCGGCGTGACAGCGACTTCTTCGTGATTACCATCAGGGACTCCTCATTGCCGGGTCAGAGCAAGGTCTGCATTACGGGCTATTGTTGTGCGACGGTCGCCGGCTCCTCGCGCACCCTGCGCATCTGGAACGGCGGACTCTCCACGATACCGAGAACCAGCGACGACCAGCGGTGGTCCTCCGCGGCCGCGTCGCGCAGGATGGAGCGGACCGCCGGGATGTCGTAGTGCTGGACGGGCCGGCCGAGGGCGTAGGTCAGGAGCTTTTCCGCGAACGTGCGCACGAATTCCCCGCTCCGGTCCAGCAGCGCCTCACGGAACTCGACTGGGCCGTCGAACGCCGTTCCGTCGGGCAGCACGCCCGAGGCGTCTATCGGTGTCGGGCCGTCCATGTCCCGCCACCGGCCGATGCCGTCGAAGTTCTCGAGCGCGAACCCCAGCGGGTCCATCCGCAGGTGACAGGTGGCGCAGGCCGGGCTCCGGCGGTGCGTGGCCATGAGCTCGCGAATCGACGCGGGCTCGTGCCCGTCGCCGGCGGCGTCCTCGAGCGCCGGCACGTTGGGCGGCGGCGGCGGCGGCGGCGCACCCAGGATGTTGTCGAGCAGGTACTTCCCGCGCACCACCGGCGACGTCCGCGTTGCGTAGGACGTGACCGTCAGCACGCTGCCGTGGCCCAGCAACCCGGCCCGGTTCGGATCGCGCAGCGGCACGCGGCGGAAATGCGCCCCATACACGTTGCGCACACCGTAGAACCGCGCCAGGCGCTCGTTCAGATACGAGTAGTCGGCCGTCAACAGCTCCGTCAGCGGACGGTCGTCGCGCATCTGGCTCTCGATGAACAGCTCGGTCTCGCGCTGGAACGCCTCGCGCAGGTTGTCGTCGAACTCCGGATAGGCGCTGGCGTCGGGATCGACGGCCTGCAGGTTGCGGATGTACAGCCACTGGCCGCCGAAGTTGCGGGCCAGGGCCGCCGCCCGCGGGTCGGCCAGCATGCGGCGCACCTGGGCGCCCAGCACACCGGGGTCGCGGAGCTTGCCGTCCGCGGCGATGGCGAGCAACTCATCGTCGGGGATGCTGCTCCACAGGAAGAAGGACAACCGCGAGGCGAGCTCCAGGGCGCTGATCTCGTATACGCCGCCGTCCGCAAGCTGCGCCGGGTCGCGCTCGATGCGGAACAGGAACTGCGGCGAGACCAGCAGCCGCGCCAGCCCCTCCTGAATGCCCCGTTCGAATCCGCCCTCGCCGTATCCGGACCGGTAGAACTGCAACAGCGTATCGATGTCGGCGTCGGTCACCGGACGGCGATAGGCGCGCCGCGCCAGCGTGCCGAGAATCTCCCGCGCACACGGCTCCGCGTCGGCCTCTCCCGCGGGACGGCAGACGAAGATGCGCTGACGGCTGGGTGTGTCGCCCGGCCCCGTCGGGTCGAACGGTCCCTCCAGCCGCACGGTGTCGACGTCCATGCGCGGCGCTTCGTAGGTGGAGCTGGTGTGCCGCGGCGGCAGCAGCGTCGGCGCCATGCCCTCGGTCAGCACGCTCTTGCGGACGAACGCCACCCCCAGGTCGTGCATGCCCGCAGACGCCGAGAACCGCACCTCCAGGGTGTCGTCCGCCGTCAGGTGATACGGGGACGTGCGGTATATCCCGGACCCCGTGCACAGCGGCGAGTCGGAGTCGGCGTCGTTGCACTCGCCGCCGATCGCGAACCGGGTGACGAGCGCCCCGTCGAGCAGCACGTCGATCTCTTCGCGCGTCCTGATGGCGCGGATGCGCGAGTTCGTGAAGTTCCGGCCGAGCCGGATCTTCACCAGGTACTCGCCGTCCAGCGGGAAGTAGTGGCGAATGAGCGTGCCGCCGCGCGTGCCGTACGGCAGGCCCTCGTTCATCCGCTCGTCCTGCCGCAGTCCGCGCGACAGGTTGAACGTCTCGACCGCCGGCCCGATGGTCGGATCGCCAACCGCAAGCTGGCTGATGCGCCGCGCCGCGAACATGTAGCGGCCGAGCAGCGTCGGCGACATCGACAGCACCTCGGCGATGTTGTCGAAGCCCTGGTCCGACTCGTCGGCCGGCAGCAGCTCGTCGGTGTCGATCTCCAGCGCCAGCAGGTCGCGGACGGCGTTGCCGTACTCGTAGCGGTTCAGGCGGTGATCGGCGACGCGGCCCGGATTCGGATGCGCGGCGGCGTAGCTGTCGAGCTCGGTCTCGAGCCAGGTTACGAACGAGTCGAGCGCGGCCGGCTCGGGCCGCCGGCGGCCGGCCGGCGGCATCGCGCCGCTCCGCAGCTTGCCGACCACCTTCTCCCAGGTCGCAGCGCCGGCGCCGATGTGAGCTACGTCGGCCTCGTCGAGCAGCAGGTTGGCGGTCCGCAGCCGGTCGTTGTGGCAGGCGACGCAGTGGCGGTCGAGGAAGGCTCGCGCATCGGTCGCAGGCGATGCGGAGCCGGCGGAGACCGCCTGAACCGTGGGGGCCTGCGCCGGACCCGGCCCGGCCTCCGCGGCTTGGAGCGGCGTGGCGCCCAGGGAGAACGCCGCCGCCAGGACGACGATGCACCCCAACGGAACGACGCATAACGGCCTGAACATCCTGCCCTCCTCCCGCGCCGAGCCGGACGGTAAACGGACGAGCGGCCTTCCGGGAAGGTCGTCGGACTGCGAGTTCGCTATTCCGCGCAGTATAGGCTGTTTTCGCAACGTTTCTCAAGCCTCGACCGGACTGCCCGCCCGCGAATTCCGGGCGAAAGCAGGGGAGCGCCGTCCACCCGGCCCCTGTGACGTATACACATCAGCGAGCCCACCGGACAAGAGGGAAGCTGCGGAGGGCGGGGGGGGTGGTATATAAATAGGCGGGGGGGGGGGGGGGG
>VXME01000100.1 GCA_009861545.1 Acidobacteriota bacterium
ATCCGCGCTACACCCTGTAGAATCAATCACTTGCGGGGTTTTCGACCGAACACTAGTTAGGTCAAGACTCCCACCAACGCAGTCCGCAGCTTGCGCTCCGCGGCCGACACGAGGACGACGGTCGCTGTGCGAACGATCGGACATCGGAGCACGCGCCATGGTCGGCGAGTTGCTGTCCTTGCACGAAATCATCCAACTCGCAGTCGGCTGGACCGATGTCCATCTGAGGTTCTGCGTCTTTCACACCAGCTTGCCCCGTCGTCGCGTTGAGGGGCGACGACGACGTGGGCGTCGACGCTGGGGTCGATGATCAGGTCGCCCGGACCCGCGACGCTATCTCCATCGCAGGCTCCGCTGTCGGCTTTGCCGCCAGCTATTCGGCGCGCCCGCCGACTCGTGGTCCTCGTCCGTGGCCGCCTCGTCGTCCTCTGCCTCCGGCGGCTCGTTCACGTTGACGATCGTCGGGCCGGCATCGCGCACCATGCCGTCCCGCCTCCCGACGGTGAAGCGCAACCGGTCGCCCACCGCCAGCCCATAGCTCACCTCGTCGCCATCGGCGTCCGACGCCGCCACCGCGCCGAGGTCGACCGGCTTCCGGCTGCCATCGACGTTCTCCCGCAGCTTGAACGCGTACCGGGTCGACTCGAACTCCGGCGGTTGGTTCGTGACCTCGACGGTCACCGTCGCTCCGACGCCGAGCCGCCCCGCCCGTCGGAGACCCGCACGCGGATCGTCACCCGGCCCGTCGCCTCCGGCGCCGTCCAGCGCGCCGTCGCCCCGTCCGTCGCACCGCTGAAGCTGCCCTCGGGGGCGCTCCAGGCATACGTCAGCGCGTCGCCGTCCGGGTCCGATGCCGTCGCCCGTCCGACAGAGGGCGCTTGGCCCGCATTGGCGCGGACCTCTCCAAGCAACTCGTTCAACCCGTCTGCACGGCTTCCGGCGGCTCACGACATGGTCGACGTCAATTCGTGCGCGGCGATCTCGAAAGCCAGTTCTGGTTCACCGCGACACCCATTACAGCCGGCACGCGGGTCGATCCCGGACAACGTGCCGGCGGTGGTAGACTCGGCGAACCATGCATCTAGCCACCAGGGTGCTGATAGTCGTCGGTTGCCTCCTGCTGATCCCGGTCACCGCGGTCCTCACTGCTGCCGCGAAGCAACGTCTTTCGGACGGCTCGGACTTCGTATTCTCGGGCGGCCCCCTCGTGTCGGGCGAGTTGCACACCGGCCCCGAGCCGGACTGGAGCTTCACCAACGACATCGTGACCATCGAGCTGCAGTTGGAGGACCCGCCGCGGTCCCGCACCATCTGGGTCGGCGAGCACGACGGCAAGCTGTACGTCTTCTCCGCCTACATGCGCAGCGCGGTCGGCCGGCTGTGGAAGAGCTGGCCGCTCCAGGCCGAGCGCGACGGCCGGGCGGTGCTGCGCATCGACGGCAAGCGCTACGAGCGCCAGCTCCGGCGCATCGAGTCGGGTCCGATCCTCGAAGGCATCACCGCCTCGATTGCCGACAAGTACACGTACAACATCAGCCGGGAACTCGTGCAAGCGGGCGAGATCTGGCTGTTCGAGGCGGCGCCGCGCGATCCATCCCGCCGACGCCGATGAACCCTGGCGGCAGGCCCTCGACGCCAGGGACGCTTGCGATCACGGCACGGCTGGACGCCTACGCGCCATCCGGCTCCTCACCGAGGAACGCGCCCCAGCCATGCTCAGCCGGCTGTCGACCGGCGCGCGGCGTCCCGTGTGCATAAAATGTACATGCTGCTTGGCACGCCTTCCGAGATTTGACACCCCAACTGACACCCTACGGAGCGGACGCCCGTACGATTCCTCCGTTCTCGCCGCCGCGGCGCCCCTGCAGTGGCCGCCACGGGTGATTCTGCCATCCATGCCTCGCATGACCTCGATGGACGTGGCGAGGACGTGGCGCGTCGGTCTTGTCAAGGCCGACAGCAAGTACGCCGGGGGACGGGCGCGATCGACGCAACTTGACTCTGGCCAGCCATTCCTCCTTGAATTGGCCCATGGCTCCGTCGAGGTGGATCGCGGCGATCGCGGCGGTGCTGCTCATGGCGCTCGCGCCGTTTGGCGTCGCTCTCCACGAGCACGGCGCCGACCCGCAGACCGACGGTCACACGGACTGTGATGCGTGTCTCTTCCGCCACCTGTCCGTGATCACCGCGGACGGCGCGCCCGCGCCGACCGCACCGAATCTCGTCGCACACGCCGTCGTTTCCACCCCTGCGGCCGGCAACTTGCACGTCGCTTTCGGCATCCGTCCCACGCGCGCCCCACCGGTGTAGTCCGGGACCGACGGCGCGGCTTCCATCTTCGCCGCGGACGCGGCCGCGCCTTTCCTACGCCACGGAAGCTGATGCGAGGGAGACCTGATGTCAACGCAAACGACGTATCGCTTCGAGCCGGGCGCCTCGCGAGGTTGGCTCAAGCATTTCGAGCTGTCGTGGCGAGCATTGCGGCGCGCGCCTTCGTTCGCCGTTCCCGCGGTGGTGACCATAGCCCTGGGAATCGGGGCTGCGACGGCTGTGTTCAGCCTGGTCTACGCGATACTTCTCCGTCCGTTCCCCTATCCGGACGCGGACCGCCTGGTGCGCGTGTTCACCGTGGCGGAGGGCGAGCAGGGGGCGGAGAGAAACTGCTCGCTGCTCGATATCGAAGAGTACAACCGGCGTTCGACCCTGCTGGAGAACATCGGCGGGTACACCGTCTTCGATTCGCAGATCGAGGGCGACGGTTTGGCGGAAGCCGTCGTCATCGCGCAGTTGAACCAGGAAGCCATGCACGCGGTGGGAGTGCAACCGGCCCTGGGTCGGCTCTTCACCGAAGAGGAAGATCGCACGGGCGGACCGGTGAACAAGGCGATACTCGGCCATGGGCTGTGGCAACGTCGTTACGGCGGTGCGCCCGACGCGCTGGGGAGCATGATCCGGCTGCCCATGGGAGAGTTCGAAGTGGTCGGGGTGATGCCCGCGGGATACGGGTACCCGGACCGGGCGACGCTGTGGCTCACGATGGAGAGCTGGTACGCGCTGGGGCTGGACACCTATCGCGAGAAGCAGCGTGATCAACGGTGGTACCCGACCGTCGCGCGCCTCGCGCCCGGCGTATCTCTCGAGCAGGCGCAGGACGAGATGGGCGCCGTGGCCCGGCAACTCGCGGCAGAGTTTCCCACGACCAACCAGGACGTCGGTGTTCGTCTCGTGCCTCTGCGCGACGCCGAGGTGGGCGAGGTGCGTCCCTACCTGGCGTTGCTGGCCGGCGGTGTGTCGTTGGTGCTGCTGATCTGCATCTTCAACGTCGCGAATCTGCTGCTCGCACGAGCTCTCACGCAGCACAAGCAGTACGTGGTGCAGGCGGCGCTGGGGGCGGGACGGTTCGAGCTGACGAAGGGATTCCTGGCCGAGAGCCTGCTGCTCGCCGCCGTCGGGGGTGCCAGCGGCGCCGCCGTCGCGTGGGTGGCCGTCCGCGCGTTCCAGACACTGCTGCCCGACTCGCTGCCGATGTGGATGCACATCACGGTCGACCCGCATGTGCTGGCATTCTGCTTCGCGGCGACGGTGCTCAGCGGGCTGGCGCTCGGGGTCGCGCCTGCCGTAATGGGTTCGCGAGTGAATCTTACCGAGGCGCTGAAGGACGGCACGCGGGGGAGCTCGGGCGATTCCTGGGGGCGCTCCGCGCTCGTCGTGACGGAAGTGGCCGCCTCGCTGCTGCTCTTGCTGGGTGCGGGACTCCTGATGAAGACGTTCGTGCAGATGCAGAACGCGGATCACGGTTTCGAGGCCGAGAATCTGATCGTGGCGAACGTGCGCAACAGCCAGTTCTCGCAAGCGCCGCGCGCGGAACGATCGGCGCTGCTCGCGGCGTATCACGAGCGGGTGCTGGCGCGACTGCATGCCATCCCCGGGGTCGAGAGCGCGGCGGTCACCAACTCGCTCCCCTATACGGGCGGCGCGTTGCGGCACGGACGGCTTCGGGTTCAGGGCCTGGCGGAGGAGGAAACGCAGTTTCTGTTGCCGACGACCGGAGCCGATGTCTCGTGGGACTACTTCGAAGCGATGCGGATTCCCTTGACGGCAGGTCGGTTCTTCGAGCGCACCGACGCGAGCGACAACGCGCCGGTGGTCATCGTCAACGAGGTCGGCGCAAGAGCGCTCTTCGGCGAGCGGAACCCGATCGGGCAGATGGTGCAGTGGGGAGACACCGTGGGACCGTCGAACCCGTACTGCCGCGTCGTCGGGGTGGTCGGTGACGTCAAGCATGAGGGCGCGGAGCGTGACGCGATCGAACTGTACTACCCGTTCACGCAATGGCCGGTGGGCGGCGGCTACTACGTCTTGCGCACGCGTCTGGACCAGACCGCGGTGTCAAGCGCGATTCGGGAAGCGATCTCGCAGGAGGACCGGAACGCGGCCATCGTCTCGATCCAGAGCATGACGGAACGAATCGACGGCGCGCTGTGGCAGCGAAGGCTCTGGGGCGTATTGTTCTCGGTGTTTGCGGCGTTGGCGCTGTTGCTCGCCAGCGTCGGGTTGTACGGATTGCTGAGCTACTCCGTTGCGGTGCGCGCGCGGGACATCGGGATCCGGTTGGCGCTCGGGGCAACGCCGGCGGGCGTACGGGCCATGGTCGTTCGACGCGGAATGGCATTGGTCCTGCTCGGACTCGCGATCGGGCTGGTGCTCTCGGTGGGAGCTCTCCGTACGATCGCGCACTTGTTGGTCGATGTTGCCGTGCTCGACTGGGCCATCTACGCGCCGGTGGCGGGCTGTCTGACAGCAGCCGGACTCTTGGCGTCGCTGTGGCCGGCCGTCCGGGCTTCGCGGCTCGACCCCGCGCAGTCACTGAGGAGCGAATAGACGACCGATCACACCGCGCAAAAGCGACGGAAGGCGACGACCGCGCCGGAGGTCCCGAACGCGGCGAACGCGGCGAGCGCGGCGAGCGCGGCCAGAGACCGCCGCACGATCGATCCGGCGGGTTCTTCCACATACTCGAAGGTCGGCAAGCGGTCGTAGTCCGCGGGCGAGAGCGCCGCCGCATGGAACACACGCGGCCAGAAAAAGGCGCGCTGCTCCGCCTGATAGACGGCCGCCAGTTCGAAGAAGCGTCGATAGCGGGCCTCACCCGTACCGGCCGCGTCGCTGAGCACGCGTTGCACGAGGGAGGCCGGCGCCAGCCATGCCCACCGATCGAGAAACGCGCGGCGCGAGACCAGGCTGTCGGCGATGCGATCCCGAACCGCCGCCGTGCGGCGCGCGACCGCCTCCTCCTGTGCCGCCAGCAGCACGTAGAAGAGGCTCATCTGCGTGAAGCGGCGATCGCCGGCGAGCTTCGGATGCCGCGCGAAGAAACCGTCGAGCAGCGGGTTGCCCACCGGCGCCGGCTCGACGATGGTGGTCATCGCCGCGTGCATCGACGCCTGGTCGTGGATGCGATCGCGGTGCCGTTCGAGGAACTGGCGGCGCAACGCCTCCTCGTTGGCGGTCACGCGCGCCTCGTTGCGCGCGCGGCGCGCGGCCTCCACGAGCTCGATGCGAGGCGGCACCGGGTGCAGCTCGGTGGCCGCGAGCGTGAGCGCGGACGGGAGCACGACCACCAGGACAATCCACAAGACGGCCAGCACCATCACGTTGTGCGCGGAGCCGCGGCCGGATGCGTTGATCCAGGCCGCGAGCGCGAGCCAGAAGGCGCCGTAGAGCACGACAGTGGCGGCCCACAGCAGCAGGCGCGTGCCGTCACCGGGCGCGGCGAAGCCGGTCGATGCGGCGATCCCGATCACCGGGCACAGGAGGGCGAGGCCGACGATCAGCACGCCGCGCAACGCGATCTTCGCGGCCACCAGCGTCCGCAGCCGGATGGGCTGGGCAAGTACGAGCGCCAGCGTGCCCTCCTCGCGCTCGGTGGCGAGCAGGTTGCAGGTGAGCGCGATGATCAACGGATAGCCGTAGACCATCACGAACAGCAGATCGAAGTGACCGACGAGCAGCCTGCGCGGGCTGGTCACGTTCTCGATCGCACGGCCGAAGATCGGCCCGGCGCCCTTCGACGGCAGTGCCTGCGGGTAGGGATTGATCCCGATCTCCAGCGTCATGACCGAGTAGACGTCCGGGTAGAGGTCCGTGCGGCCGACGGCGAGGGCCTCGTGCGGGGAGGGTGGCAGGACGACGTTCCGCTGCCGCGTCGCGGCGAGCACGAACTCCGGATCGCGAGGGCCGTATTCGGGTGGCCGGTCCGACGGCGCCCCCAGACGACGTTCGGCGTCCATGGCCTGTTGCCGGAGCTCGGCCACGGTCCGGCGGCCTGCCTCGGCCACCCGCTCGAGGGCGGAACGGTGCGCGGAGGCGCGCCGTTCCCCGGTGCCCAGCGCATAAGCCGCGAGGGCGACGAAGAGGACGAGCACCGTGACCACGGCGCGATCGGCGCGCAGCAGGCGCCATTCGTGGCGAAGCACCGTGCCCAACGTGCCCGAACGCTCAGACATGCAACCTCCGGACCGAGGCCAGCAGGCCGGCGGTGGCAGCCGTCAGCCAGAGGAGGAGCGTGGCGGTGGATGTCCACGTGTAGCTCGCCGCCCAGGCCAGCGGAGGCCGCACGTACTCGAATCGCGGCAGCTCGGCCCAGAGGTCGCGACCGCGAAGATAACCCGCGTAGAACGTCTCGTCGCCGGGACGCTGCGCGATCTCGTCGTTCACGGCGATGGCGCGGTTGAGCGGCTGCACCAGGTCCAGGCGATAGGCTTCCGCGGCGGCGGCGAAGCGGCGGTGGTGCGCGAGGTCGGTGCCGGACAGCGCATTCGAGACGTGCTGCAAGGCCAGCGCCGGCGCCAGCAGTCCGACGATGCGTCCGACCTGCTCCTGCCGTTCGTAGATGTCGAATAGTGCGTCGAGGTGGCGGCGGTAGATGTGACTGCTCTCGGCTTCGCCCTCGGAGAGCGCAAAGCCGATGGGACTGACCGGCAGCGCCTCGGGGCCGGCCACGCCGTACTCGGAGACGAGGCGCTTCGTCACCGCCTCCACGCGCTGCGGGAAGGGGATCATCCGCGCGAAATCCTCTTCGATGTCGGCGTCGAAGGCCGTCGCGAGCGGGGCGGGATGGACGAAGCCCGCAAGATCGGCACCGAGCCGCGGCGCGAGCAGACAGGTGGCGAACCAGAACGCGAGCAGCCCCGCCAACGCCTGCCGGCTCGTACCCGCGCGGGCCGACACCCAGAGCCCCACTGCGCCCCAGATCGTGAAATACGCGAGGTAGACGAGCGCGAGCGCGGCGGCGCGGCCCACTTCCTCCCGCACTTCCGAAGCGTCGGCCAGCGCGAGTCCTGCCCCCAGTAGCGCGGCGGGAAGCAGCACGCAGGCGAGGAGCAAGGCGACGGCCACGGTCTTTCCAAGGACGAGCTCCCAGCCGCGCACACCGGTGGCGAGCGCCTGGCGCAGCGTGCCCTGCTCCCGCTCGCCGGCGAACGTGGAGAACGTGAGGAGCACGATCACCAGCGGCACGAGGATCTGTAGCGCCGTGGCGGCCGTCAGCTCGCCGAAGCGTGCGCCCGGGGAGGCATCGGCGGCGGGCCGTCCCGCGAAGAGGTTCTGCTTGTGGGCTTCGAGAAAGACGAACGATCCGACATAGTCGTCGATCCCCCGGTCGACGGCGGCCAGGGGCGGCACGGGCTTGAACAGGAACATGCCGTAGTGGGCCGCCATGTGCGGATGCATCGCCCCCTTCTCGAGCCAGGCCTCGTGCTGTACGTCCGTAGCCGCCCGCCGCAGGGCGGCGGCCTGGGTGGAGCGCGTCCAGCCGACCCACACGGAGACGGCGAGCAGCAGCAGAAGCACACCCACGGCCCAGCGCAGACGACCGTCGCGCGACATCTCCAGCAGGTCCCGTCGCGCGACCTGGAGCGCGATCATGCTCTCATCCTTCAACAACGAGGACGGCTTGACAAGCGTTCAAGGTCTGCGGTTAGGTAACTGGCAATGGTGTCGATACCGCGGGGACGGTGGTTGGTCCCGGCCATCACGGTCATGTTGGTTGCGTTAGCGATCGGACCGGCCAGTGGGTTCTTTCATGGCCACGGGACCGGCGCGCCCGACGACCATTGTGCGGTCTGCCACGCGCACCATGCCTCCGCCATCGAGACACAGCACGCGCACGTCGGACTCGAGGCTGTCGCCCACACGCTCACACCGCTGCAGGCCAAGGCCGAGCGTGACGTCTGCCTCGGCGTCCACTTCTGCCGCGGTCCCCCCTGCCCTCCTCGCTCTAGTCCCGATCGCTCGGACACCACCAATCGCCCCGCGGGGTAGGCGCCGCCGGTCCCGTGGGCCATCGCGTAGGCGGCTGGAGTAGGGAGTGACGACCATGGATGACATCACACGACGGACGTTCTTCGGTCGAGCGGCGGCGGGAGCCCTCGGGGCCGCGGCGGTAACGGCAGGTCTGCCCGGCTCGATGCGCGCTCGTGCCCGGACCCAGCGCCCGGCGGCGCCGAGCGGTCCTCGCGCCGACTGGCTGGCATTGACTGACGAGGCCGTGCTGGAGCCGGAGCTGCCCATCATCGACCCGCACCACCACCTGTGGGATCGCCCGGGCAACCGCTACCTGTTGGATGAGCTGCTCGAGGACACGAACACACACAACGTCCGTCAGACCGTCTTCGTCGAGTGCACCTCGATGTATCGGGCGGACGGTCCGGAGGAGCTCCGTATCGTGGGCGAGACGGAGTTCGTGGAGGGCGTCGCCGCCATGAGCGCGAGCGGCCAGTACGGTGAGACCCGGGTGGCGACCGGCATCGTGGGATCGGCCAACCTGCTCCTCGGCGACCGCGTGGCGCCGGTGCTCGAGGCGCAGATCGCGGCCAGCCCGCAGCGCTTCCGGGGCGTCCGCCATCGGGCCGCCTGGGCGGAGCCGCCCGTCGTGGCGCGGCGTCCGACCGGACCCGAGCATCTGCTTCTCGATCCCGAGTTCCGTCGTGGCTACGCGCACCTGCGCCCCTACGGACTCACGTTCGAGGGCTGGCTTTATCACACCCACATTGCAGACCTGGCCGACCTCGCGGATGCGTTCCCCGACACGACCATCATCTTCAACCACCTCGGCGGGCCCATCGGGATCGGGCCCTACGCCGGACGCCATGACGAGGTCTTCGAGGTCTGGAGGCCGGCCGTGACCGAGCTGGCCCGACGTCCGAACGTGGTGGCGAAGGTGGGTGGGATCCAGATGGTCGTTAACGGCTACGGCTGGCACGAGCGCGACCGGCCGCCGACCTCGGACGAGTTGCTCGAGGCCAACGGCGACTGGTATCGCCACATCATCGAGGCGTTCGGGCCGCGGCGCTGCATGTTCGAGAGCAACTTCCCGGTCGACAAGCTGTCGTGCTCGTACACCGTGCTCTGGAACCAGTTCAAGAAGCTGACGCAGGGGTTCTCGGCCGACGAGCGGGCGGCGATGTTCCACGACACCGCGTTGCGGGTCTACCGGCTCCCGCGGGTCTGACGAGGCAAGCGGGCGACGCGTGCCGAAAGGCGGGTGTCAGGGCCGGCGCCGCACGGTCACCGGCAGGCCGTTGAAGGCGGCGTTGCCGCTCAGCGTATCGAGGTGAAGCTCGCTCGTCACGTCGTTGGCGCTCGCGCCGGCGTGCGCGCGTGCGACGCCGAGGCGGCTGCCTTCGCGGTCGTGGCCCCACCCGTGCGGCAGGCTGACGACGCCGGGCCGCATCGAGTCGGTGACCTCGACCGGGACGGTCACGCTGCCGGCCGCCGATCCGATCTCCGCCAGATCGCCGGTGAGGAGCCGGCGCGCTTCCGCGTCCTCGGGATGGACGAGGAGCGTGCAGCGCGCCGGTCCCTTCACCAGGCGCCGGCTGTTGTGCATCCAGGAGTTGTTGCTCCTGGACTGGCGTCTCCCGATCAGCACCAGTCCGCTCGCCCCGTCGCCGTCGGCCTCGGGGAGGAGGCGGTTGCGCGCCTCGCGCACGAACGCCTCGGGAGCGATGTCGATCCGTCCGTCCGGCGTGGCGACGCGGCCGGCGAGACGCCCCGGCTGGAGCGGGCCGAGGTCGACACCGTGCGGCGTGGCGCGCAGCCGGGCTAGCGTCAGGTCGTGCGGCCCCAGTCGCAGCAGCAGGTCGAGGACCCGCTCCGGCCGCAGCGCCCGGGCCGCCCGGGTGACCAGCCGGCGCAGCGGCCGCGGCGCGAGCGCGCGGCCACCCAGCTCCGCCAGGATCTCCCAGTCGTGACGCTGCGCCGGAGACCCGGGAACCGCGGGCTCGGCGTACTTCGCCACGTTGCGCACGGCGAAGGCGTTGAGCGCCAGGTCGTAATGCGGGCGGGCGAGCGGCGGCGCCGGCGGCAGCAGGACGTGGGCGTGGCGCGTGGTCTCGTTGAGGTAGAGATCGACCGCGACCATGTGCTCCAGCGTCCCCAGCGCCCGCTCGAGGCGCCGTCCGTTCGGGGCTGACAGGACCGGGTTGCCGGCCACGGTCAGCAACGCGCGGACCGACCGCGGGCCGGCGTGCTCGATCTCGTCCGCCAGCCCCGCGACCGGCAGTTCGCCGCCGAACTCCGGCAGATTCCGCGCGCCGCTCCGCCAGCGGTCGAAGGTCCCGCGCCAGCCCAGTCGGGCGAGAATGCCCAGCACGTCGACGGCAGGCGTCGGCAGCAGCATGCCGCCGACCTCGTCCAGCCGGCCGGTCGCCAGGTTCAGCGCCTGTTGCAGCCACGCCGCGAGCGTCCCGTGGCGCTGCGTGCAGAGCCCCACGCGGCCGTAGCACGCGGCCCGTTCGGCGTGCGCGAAGTCGACCGCGAGGCGGCGTATCGCCGCGGGGGCGATCCCGGTGCGCGGGGCCACGCGCTCGGGAGTCAGATCGCCGACGAGAGCGGCCAGCGCATCGATACCGTTGACGCGGCCCGCCAGCCGGCCGAGGCGCACCCGTCCCTGCGCGAAGATCACCTGCAGCAGGGCGGCCAGCAAGAGGGCGTCGGCGCCCGGCCGGATGGCGAGATGCGTGTCCGCCGCGTCGGCGGTCTCGGTGCGGCGCGGATCGACGACCACCACGCGCCCGCCGCGCGCCCGGATGCCGGCGAGGCGGCGGCGCATGTCGGGCGCGCTCATGAGGCTGCCGTTGGAGACGAGGGGATTGGCGCCGATGACGAGAAAGAAGTCGGTCCGGTCCACGTCCGGCACCGGGATCAGCCCGAAGTGTCCGAACATGCGCAACGCGGCCAGCATCTGCGGAAGCTGATCGGCGGAGCTCGCCGAGTAGACGTTGCGCGTCCCGAACGCCCGCCGAAAGGCGAGCCCGTGGGTCAGCAGGCCGAGGTTGTGCGCGACGGGATTGCCGTAGTAGAGCCCGACCGCATCGCGGCCGTGCCGGCGGCGGACGCCGGCCAGCCCGCCGGCGGCGCGATCGAGGGCCTCGTCCCAGGAAGCCTCGCGCCAGTCCGAGCCCGTGCGGATGAGGGGCGTCCGAATACGCTCGGGATCGTGGTGCAGATCGGCGAGCGCCGCCGCCTTCGGGCAGACATAGCCGCGGCTGAAGGGATCGTCGGGATCGCCGCGGACCGACCGGATGCGCCGGCCGTCGACCTCGACCAGCAGGCCGCACATCGCCTCGCAGAGCGGACAGGTCGTGATGCGCGGCGCCGGTTGCCGGCTCATGCCCGAGACGCGGAAGGTGTGGAACGCATCGCCGCGACGGCCGGGCGCCGCCTCGCCGCGGGACGCAGGAAGCGCGGCGATGCGTTCCGGGAACGCGCGTTCGTCAGAGCGCGGTCTCGAACAGGGCGAGCAGACGGCTCCACGCCCGCTCCGCCTGCGCCTCGTGGTAGACCTGCGTGTCCGGCGGGCACCAGCCGTGCAGCGCGCCCTCGTACACCTCGATCTCCGCCGGCAGCCCGGCCTCCGCGAACACGTCGCGCAGGACGTTCTTCGCCTCGGGCTCGGCCTCGTCGTCGTCCTCGGAAATAGCGAACAGGTAGTGCGCCGTCATCTGCGGCACGAGCAGGTGCGGGCTGTCCGGCTGGTCGGTGACGAGGCCGCCGCCGTGGAACGAGGCGCCCGCGCCGATGCGGTCGGGCAGGGCCGCGGCCGTCCGCATGGTGATCGGGCCGCCCATGCAGTAGCCCATGGTCCCCATCTTCCGGTTGCTGTCCACCGACGACTGGCTGTCGAGGAAGCCCACGAACGCCTGCGCGTCCCGCACGTGGGTCTCCGCGTTCAGCGTGCCCATCAGCGGCCTGACGATGGGGGCCACCTCGGCGAAGTTCGTCGAGTCCACGATGGGCGCGCGCTGCGACCGGTAGTACTGGTTCACCACCAGCACGGAATAGCCGGACTCCGCCAGCCGCTTCGCCATCTGCCGCTTCGCCGGTCGCAGGCCGAAGGCGTCGGGCCAGATGAGAACGCCGGGATGGGCGCCGCTCGAGGGGTGCACGAAGTAGCTGTCGCACACGCCGTCGGGGGTCGTGACGTCGATTTCGGATTCGGTGACGTCCTGGGCGTTGGCCGCCCGGGGCAACAACATCGCCAGTCCGGCGCCGGCCGATACGGCCCCGAACTCGCGCCGGGTCAGCCCCTTCGCGCGCAGGTACCTGACGTGGTCGGCAACGGTTCTCTCATCACACATGGCGGTCTCCTCGCTGGGATCTCTCCCGGGACAATGTCAATCCCTCCGCCTCGATTCTAGCAGCCCGGTCTGCGGTAGTCTTCTCTGCGTGACCGACACGATCCGCATCGACGTGGACCACGAGAGAGAGACGCTCATCCTCACGCCGCGCGGGCGGCTGGACACCACCTCGACCGCCGATTTCGAGCGGCAGGTGATGGTCCATCTCGGCAAGGGCGCCACGCGGCTGGCCCTGGACTTCGACCACCTCGATTTCGTCGGCAGCTCCGCCCTCCGCATCGTCCTGATCGCCGCCAAGGCGCTGCGGGCACGCCAGGGGCGCTTCGCCCTGTGCAACCTCAAGCCGCACGTCTCCGAGGTCTTTCGCATCTCCGGCATCCACCGCGTCATCGACATCTACGGCACCCGGAACGACGCTCTCGCGGCCATCGACGCTTGAACCTGCGGGTCCGCCCGAACCGCGCGTCGGCACCCGCGCCGGCATCCCGGTCGGCCACCCTGCAAGCCGGCTCCGTTCAGCCTCGACTACCATTGGCGCGAGCACGTGGCAGAGACGCAGACCCTGACGGCGGAAATCGTGGAGATCGCCTACGGGACGATCCTCTTCTCGACCGGACTCGCCCTCGTCGTGCTGGGGGTGGCATTCCGTTCCGCCCGCTCCTACGAGGTGCCCGCCTTCGGCGCGGCCATTCTGCTGCACGGCATCCGTGCCCTCGGCGACATCGAAGCGGTCCGCCTCGCCTCCGGCCTGCCCGACGCGGTCTTCGACTACAGCGGTCCCATCTGTCTGTACTTCGTCTCGGCCGCCGCCTACATCTTCCTGGAGCAGTACTGGGGTTCCGGGCTGTGGAACTCGTTCCGCCGCATATGGCAGTTCCACCTCGTCTTCGCCGTCGTCGCGACGGCCGTCGACTTGTACACCGCGGCTCCCGGCCACTCGATGGAGCCCTACGGCGTCCTCGTCGTGGTCTATCGCGTCGTCCTGGTCGTCAACCTCGTCACCGGGTCGCTCAAGACCCGCCCCGAGGACGTGTACGTCCTCTACGGTTTCGGAATCGTGGTGCTCTGCACGATCCACGACGTGCTGGTCACCGCCGGGGTCCTCGAGTGGACGGCGCGCGCCAGACCCTTGGGGGTCCTGGCGTTCATGGCCGGTCTCGGCTACTCCATCCTGCTGCGCGCCCGGGCCAACCAGCGCCAGCTCGGCACGCTCTCCACGCAGCTCCGGACCGCCCGCCAGATTCAGCAGTCGCTGCTGCCTCCCGAGAGCGTCCATCCGAGCACGTGCCGGCACGCGGTCCGCTATATCCCCATGGAAGCCGTGGGCGGGGACTTCTACGACTTCGTCCCGATCGACGAGCATCGCTTTGCAGTCCTGGTGGCCGACGTCACCGGTCACGGCATTCCGGCCGCCCTGATCGCTTCGATGCTGAAAACCGCCGCTGCCGCGCAGTCGCGCATCGCCGACGACCCGGCCGAGGTCGTACACGAGATCAACCAACGGCTGCACGATCAGCTCGACGCGCACCTGGTCACCGTCGTGTACGCCGTCGTCGATACGCAGGCGGGACGAATCGCGATCGCGAACGCCGGCCACCCGCCGCCCCTGCTCCGGCGTCGCGGCGCCTTTACCGTGCGCGAGATCGGAATCGCCGACGCCGCCATCGGCCTTCTGGCCGACGAGCGTTACGGCGCAACGCGGATGGCGCTCGAGCCGGGCGACCGGCTCCTGTTCTACACCGACGGCGTCACCGAGGCCGCCTCCCCCAGCGGCCGCCACTTCTCCGTCGAGCAGGTCAAGAGCACGCTCCGCGAGCGACCCGACGTCGACCTCGAAAGCTGGGCCGACTACCTGCTCGAAAAGGTCCGGCGGTGGACCGGCCGGCCGACGCTCACGCTCGACGACGACCTGACGCTGGTGGCCATCGACATCCCGTAGCCCCGCGCGGCTGCGATGCGTGAATCGGGGTCGGCGCCGCACGGCCGGTCAACGAATCTCGTCCGGTCCGAACGCGTCGGGAAGCATGTCGCGCAGCGTGTGATGTTCGTTGACGAGCAGGGTTCCTCCACCCGCTTCGAACAACAGTTGTCGACACCGCCCGCACGGCTTGCCCGGCTGCAGATCGTCGAGGTTTCTTCCGGCCACGACAGCCACGGCGAGAAGCTTGCCCCCGCCACTGGAGTGCAGTGCACAGACGAGCGAGCACTCGGCGCAGAGCGCAAGCCCGTAGGAGGCGTTCTCGACGTTGCAGCCCTCGACGACGCGGCCGTCGTCGACGAGCCCGGCGGCCCCCACGTAGTAGCCCGAGTAGGGGGCGTAGGCATTGCGGGCCACCGTCCGGGCGCGCCGAAACAGATGGTCCCAGTCCGGCCGGACGTCGCTCATGCTGGCAGGAACGCAGTGAAAGCGTTGGGCGCCCGGAAACGTGGTCCGGGCGTCGGCGCCCGAACGTGGTCCGGGTGGGCGTGGGCGCCCGGAGAGTGGTCCGGGCGCCCGGAGCGTGAAGTCGCGGCCCTATTTGGCAGCCGCGGCGGCCGCTTCGTCGGCCCGCGCGCCCGTGAGCATCGTCTCCATCGAGTAGTTGCCCTCGTGGCAGGCGTACTCGAACAGCGGCAGGTCGCTGCGCACCATCGGCAGGTTCACCGTCCACGGCGCGACCCAGGTCTCGGGGTCGGTCACGGTGTACTCGTACTCCAGGGTGTCTCCGTCGACGCGGGTGAAGCGCTCCTCGAGACGCATCTCGGCGCTCGCGCCCCGCCAGTTGCGGTCGACGTCGAAGTTGGCGGTCTCGACCACGAGGGTGTCGCCTTCCCAGCGCCCGCGGGAGACGCCGGACCACTGCGCGAGCTCTTCATCGAGATCCGAACGTCCGTCGATCGGCACCACGCGCACCGTGTGCACCATCTCGGTGAGCAGCACCACCTCGTCGGGGGTCTGGAAGATCTGCACGTTCTGGTTGTAGCCGCCCGGCGTGATCGGCGGTCCGGCGTTGAAGCCCGTCAGGCAGCGGTCGGCGTTGCTGAAGTCGGTGTAGGAATTCTGGATCCGATCGCTGAACGAGCCGCGGCCGTCGGCGCGGCGCGCCTCGCCCGCCTCGGTCATCTCGGGCAGCCGTCCGTTGGGCGGATCGATGATCAGCGAGGTGCGCCGCGTGCCGATGACGCGCGTGCCCCGGTCCATCCAGAAGTTGTTGTAGCCGCCAACGCTTCCGCCGGCCTCGGTGCGCCGGGCGTCGGCCTCCCAGAGCTCGATGTCGCGCTCGACCGCGTTCCGCTCGCGCTCGGCCGCTTCCTCTTCGGTCAGAAACGCCTTGTCGCCCAGGTCCTCGGGCCGCTCCATCGGGGTGATGGTCCGAAAGTCCCAGATTCCCTGCAGATCCGGCGCGTCCCAGTCGGTCCGCGGCGCATCGTCCTGCGCCAGGGCCAGGGCCGGCAGGGCCAGCAGTCCGGCCAGCGCGATCAGCGCCAGCCTCGTCGTCGATCGTCCACGTGTCATCGCAAGACCTCCACAGTCGATACGGATTCCCGGTTGATCGCCTACCATAGCATGAGCCGGCGCGCCGGAGCGCGCCGGATTCGGCCGACGCGGCGTACGCGTACCGGCAGACGGGAGACTGCAATGACGGACAGGCAGATCGAGAGCATCACGCTGGCCGCGGTCGCCGCGATCATGGTGCTCGTCTACGTCTTCGTGACGCCCTGGAACCGGATCGCGGGGGTGCGAATCGGCGGGGCCCCGACGCCGCCGCCGGTTGACTGGCGCACGGTGGACGACCAGCGCGTGATCCAGCTCAAGACGGGCGGCTTTCCCCCGTTCGTCGTCAACGTCGTCTACGCCGGCGCCGAGGACGGCGTGATCACCGCGACCCGGCCCGACGGCGGCTACTGGGCGCGCCAGGCGCGGGCGAATCCGGACGGCTGGCTGCGGATCGGCGACGCCACCTATGCCATGCGGGCGACCGAGATCCTGGGCGACGACCGCCTGCCGCTGCTCGAGGCCTACGGCGGGAAGAACGGCATGCGCATGGACGCGGGCCCCTCGGGCGGCATGATTCAGGGCCAGGCCGAGCCGCTCAGCACCTGGGAGGTCTTCTTTTGGACGCCGCGGTGAACCAGGACGCCGGCCGCGGCGCCGTGGCGATCACTGGAGCCAACAGTGCGGTCGGCAAGGCGCTGCTCGCGCAGATCGCCGGTCGGGACACGGCGCGTGCGGTGGCCCTGGTGCGCCGGGAGGCGGCGCTGGAAGTCCTGCCCCGCTCGCCGCGCATCGCGTTCCGCGTCGTCACCTACGACCAACCCGAACGCCTCGTCGAGGCGCTGACCGGCGCCGGCTGCGTCGTGCACCTGGCGGGCATTCTCTTCGAGAGCCGGACGACGAGCTACCGGACCGGCAACGTCGAGAGCACGCGGGCGCTGGTCGCCGCGGCGCAGTCGGCGGGGGTGCGGCACATCGTGCTCGTCAGCTCCCTGGGAGCGGATCCGCGTTCCCCGAACGGCTACTTCCGCTCCAAGGGCGAGGCCGAGCGCCTGGTGATCGGCTCCGGGCTCAAGGCCACGATCATCCGCACCCCGCTGCTGCTGGGCCCCGCAACGGCCGGCGGGCGCTCGCTGCTGCGCACCGCGGCGGGCAGGTCCGCCCGCGTCCTGGGGGGCGGATCGCACCGGCTGCGCCCGCTCGACGTCGACGATCTGTGCCGCGCCATCCTGGGCTACTGCCGGGAGTCAGGCGCCGGCGTACGGATCCGCGCCATGGTCGGCCCGACCATCCTCACGCAGCGTGAATTGCTGCAGCAGACCGCACGCCTGCTCGGTCACGACCTGACGGTCCGCTCGACGCCGGTGTGGCTGGCCAGGCTGGCGGCCGGAATCGCCGGTCTGGTCCGCACCGGCGGCCTCACGCCGGCGGTAATCGAGGTCATCACCTCCGACGAGGCGAATCTGTGCGTCGACCGCGCCCCGGCCGCCGCCCTCACCCCGTTGTCCGACACCCTGGCCCGACTGTGCGAGACCCGAGCACCATGAGCGAAACACCTGTCGAGACCCGAGCCCCCGGCGACGCCCCTTCCGGCGACGCGCCGGCCGGCGACGCCCCGGCCGGCGACGCCCCTCCCGCGCCCCCGGGCCGCGGCCTGGCGGGACGCCTGGGGTTCCTGGCCCTGAGCATCGCCTGCTTCGCCTATCTCTACTTCCGGCTGAACGGCGCCGCGGCACGCGAGGAACTCTCCCTGGTCGACTACATGACGGGCGTCTTCGCCAACGTCGAGTGGCTGTCCTGGATCGCGCTCATGATGGCCTACTCGGGCCTCTACTTCGCCATCGACACGCTGGTGGTGAGCCGCGCCCTGAACTGGTTCATCTCGCCCATCCGCTACCGCGATCTCCTGCCGGTCCGCGCGAGCGCCTACATCATCTCGATCTTCAACGAGCAGATCGGCAAGGGCGCGATGGCCTTCTACCTGAACCGGCGCCACCGGGTTCCGGGCTGGGAGGTCGGCTCGGTGATGCTGTTCGTGATGTTCTGCGAGGTGTTCTACCTGCTGTTCTGGGCGACGGTCGGCTTCGCCTTCAGCGGCGGTTCGCTGCCCCCGGCGTTCGCGCTCGTTCCCTGGCTCGCGGCCGGCGCGATGATCGTCTTCGTCGCCTGGGTGCTGTACTTCAGCGGCAAATTGTGGCCAGGCAGCGGCCTGCGTGACAAGCGGATCCTGCACGCCTTCCGGACGGCGCAACTCCGGCACTACGCCCTGTTCCTGGCGTTGCGCTCGCCGGCGCTGCTGGCCGCGGTCGTCGTCTACACCGTCGCGCTACGCCTGTTCGGCGTCGAGGCGTCATTCCTCTCGCTGCTCGGCTACCTGCCAGTGGTCTTCTTCGCCGCCGCGGTGCCGACGCCGATGCGCGCCGCCGCCATCACGTTCTGGGTGATCCTGTTTCCGGAGAACGAGGGCCAGATGGCCGCGTTCGGCTTCGTGCAGCACAACTTCTTCATCCTGTTCAACGCCCTGATCGGGGTCGCGTTCTGGCCGCGGGCGCAACGAGAGCTGTTCGGGTAGCTCGGCAACCGGGCACCTACGGGTTGGTCGCGGGCTGATCGTCGGCCGGGCTGTACTCCACCAGCGCCGCTCCGTCGAGGACCTTGGCGACCCGAACCAGAAACCGCCGACGGCGCGCCCAGCCCGGCTCCGTCGGATCCGGTCCCTCCGCCGCGTCGAGTTCCAGGACGCGATGCGCCCCTTCGACAAGGTCGATCGTCACCGCCTTCCTCTTGACCACCACCGGGACTTCACTCCCGGGCAACACGCCTTCGAAGACACCGGCACCGCCGCCCGGACGCGCCTGCAAGCGAACATGGAGTGCGCGTTCGTCCGGTATCCATGCCGGTTCTTCGTGTGCGGCGAATCCATCCTTGGCAACGAACACGGTCAGCGGCAGATGACGTGGGAGCAATTTCATCGTTGCCCGGCCCTGCTTGTCTGTTTTCGCCGACTTCCACGTCCTGTCGGGAAACACCGCGAGCACGCCGGCATCGGGAACAGGGCGCCCATCCACGAAGACCTGAACGAGCGGCTCTACCTTCGGAGGGGCAGCCGAGCGTACAAGGCGCCACGGCACCAACCGGCCGGGCGTGCGCTGCTGAACATCGTCCCCGCCGTAGACCACGGCTGCATCGCATCGCGACCGCAGATCCTGCAGATGGGGGCGCACGCGCTCCAGACCCGCCAACAGGCTCGACGCGGGCGTGGCGGCAGACTTCGCCTCGATGAGCGTCAGGTCGTCCGGTTCCTCGACGACGAGATCGAGCTCCGCCCCGTGGCGGTCCCGGTAGAACGAAAGACCGCCGCTGCGTCCGCCGTGCGTGCGATGCTTGAGGACTTCCGACACTACCCAGGTCTCGAACAGTGCACCGCGAAGCGGGTGCGACCGAAGTTGCTCGGACTCGCGAATCCCGAGCAGCCAGCACGCCAGACCGGTGTCGTGAAAGTACAGCTTCGGCATCTTTATCAGACGCTTGCGCAACCTCATGCTGAACGGTGGCAGGTGGAAGGCGATGAAGCTCGCCTCCAGAATGCTGAACCAGGCCTTGGCGGTCGGCTGCGAGATGCCGCAGTCGTCGGCCAGGGACGAGTAGTTCAGAAGTTGCGCGGTTCGGCCGGCGCAGAGCTCGACAAAGCGCTGAAATGTGGCGAGATCGCCGACGCTGCCGATCGTGCGCACGTCCCGCTCGATGTAGGTCGCGACGTAGGAGCGCAGCCAGTCGGAAGGGCTGAGGTTCCGATTGTGGATGTGCGGGTAGCCACCACCGAACAGGGCGTCTTCGAGACTCGCGGGGTACTGGGCAAAGCGCCTGATCTCGTCCCAGGACAAGGGCAGGAGCTGATGCATGGCGGTTCTCCCCGCCAGCGACTGAGTGACCGATTCGAGCAGCGCGAAGTTCTGGGACCCGCTCAGTATCCAGCGTCCGGGAGTCGGGTCTGCGTCGATGATGCCCTGCAGGTACGACAGCAGATCCGGTACGCGCTGCACCTCGTCGAGAACTGCACCACGCGGAAACTGCGCCAGGAACGCCCTTGGATCCCGCTGCGCGAAGGCCCTGTCGTCCGGCGACTCGAGGGAGCGATAGGGATGATCCGGAAACGCCGCCTGACACAGCGTCGTCTTTCCGCTCTGCCGGGGACCGGTGAGCGTGATGGACGGGGCCCAGGTAGCGGCTCGGTCCAACTCCGCGGCGAGGTTGCGATGGATCACGAACAGAATGTACTACGGCAGCCGGCTAATTCAAAAACTCATTTTGAATTAGCCCAACCGCCGAAGATCTCATGAGAATTCAGGCTCACCTGCTCACCGGCTTGCGGCTCGCCCTGGCGCTGCCGCTCGCCGTCGCGTTCGCGCGCCCGGATTCCCTGAGCCCCTTCGTGGTCGCACTGCTGCTGGCTGCGGCCATCGGCAGCGACTACTTCGACGGCGTCGTGGCTCGCCGGCAGGGCACGGCGTCGGCCGGCGGTCAGCTCTTCGATCACGCCACCGACTGCCTGTTCGTGACCGCCTGCCTGGCCGGAGCGGCGCTGGCGGGCTCGGTCCCGCCGGTGCTGCCTGTTCTGGTCGCGCTGGCGTTCGGTCAGTACGTGCTCGATTCGTACTGGCTCCACCGCCGGAAACAGCTTCGCATGAGCACGATCGGACGCTGGAACGGGATCGGCTACTTCGTGCCGCTGGTCGTACTCGCGGCGGCGCGGCTGGAAATGGTTGCGGCCCTGACGCCGTTGCTGACCGCGATTGCCCGCATCGTCGCCTACGCGCTGGTTGCGTCGACCCTCGTTTCCATCGTCGATCGTGCGACCGCCGTGCGACCTCGACGATAGCACCCCGCACCGAAGGCCGCGAATCCAGCGGCACGACCCTTGCTTCTCGATTGTGACGTGCTCGTCGGCGCGGCACGGCGGGGCGCGGGCTCTTGAGGAAGTGTCTCAATCTTGCGACAATCTCCAGTACGGGAGGTAAGGTTCATCGGGTCGTCGCTCAACGATCTTCGCGCCTTGCCGAAACCTGCGCGGCAGGACATGGGCCGGCAACTCGATCGGGTTCAGCGTGGACTCGATCCGAATGACTGGAAGCCCACGCCCAGTGTCGGCCCCGGCGTCAGGGAGATCAGGGTTCGCGACGACACCAAAATCTACCGGAGCATCTACGTGACGAATCTCGACGATGCCGTCTACGTGCTGCACGTGTTCACGAAGAGGACACGGAGGACGCCGACACGGGACATCCGGCTCGCGAGGTCCCGACTGAGGGCGCTTCGGTCGCGGTAAACGGCGGGAGACATGATTATGGAGATACACCCGAGCGAGAGCGTTTGGGATGCCGTCGCGGACGATCCGGCAGAAGCGGCGAACCTCAAGCTGCGTTCTCAACTCATGGATGCGCTTGAATCGTACATCGGTCACGAGGCGATCACGCAGACGGAGGCAGCCTTGCGGTTCGGGGTGCCGCGGTCGCGCGTGAGCGAACTCGTCAACGGCCGAATCAGCAAGTTCACCATCGACAAGCTGGTGAACATGGCCTCCCGAGTGGGGCTCACAACCAGGATTACAGTGGAGAGGAGTGCACCTCCCCGCTCGGTCCTCGACGCCGCCAACGCAAACGTCGGATTGGAGAACGCGAAGAAGCAGCGGAGAGTCGCACGTGCGACCCGGTTCGCGCTCATTGCCGCCGTCGACTGGTCGGCGCGGTCACATCCGAGTCCGGCTCGCGAGACGGCGGACAGTATCTGGATCGCCTGGAAGCGGACGGGTGACGACCCTCGACCAAAGTACTTCCGCACTCGAAGCGACGCGGTTGCGCACCTGGAGAGTCTGCTTGATGAAACCCAGGGGCCCAGCCTGCTGGCCTTTGATTTTCCGTTCGGCTACCCATTCGGGAGCGGCATGGCCGCGAAACGGAACCTGTACGCAGAGATCGCGCGACGGATCAACGACGAAGCCGACAACTCGAACAACCGCTTCGACGTCGCCGCCAGACTCAATGCCGAGCTCAACGCCGACCGGCCGGGTCCGTTCTGGGGCTGCCCGCCGAGCGAGGAGAGTCCGACGCTGACCGCGAAGGCCGACAACCGCCGGGGCGGCCCATTCGCGGAACGGCGGCTGGCGGACGAGCGCCTCGCCGGTCGCGGAATCCAGACCTGCTGGAAGCTCTACACCAGGGGTGCGGTCGGCTCCCAGATGCTGCTCGGGCTCCCGGTTCTGCATCGCCTCCTCCAGCGCCCGGACGTCAGGCTCTGGCCGTTCGAGACCGGTTGGGACCGGAAGCTCGACGGTACGGTACTCGCGGAGATGTGGCCGACGCTATTCCATGTCGCGTACGACGTGCACCCCATCAAGGATGCGTGCCAGGTTCTTGCATCGGTGCGCTGGATGGACGAACACATCCCGGACGGCCTCGCACGGCCTGCATCGATCGATTGCGACGAGGAGGCGAGAGTGATGGCGGGCGAGGGGTGGATTCTCGGCCTGGATGCGCGTTGACCTCCCAGCGGAGCTCACCGTCGCGCGATCAGGCACGACGGGCGCGGCCGGCCCCGTGCCCCATCGCCCGCCGGTGGATCCCCTGCACCATCTCTATCGTGTCGGCCTCGACGGCCGTCTTGTCGTCGCGGTACCGCTTGACGCGGGCGAACCGCAGCGCCACGCCGCCGGGGTATTGCGGGCTGGCCTGCACGTCGTTGAAGGCGATCTCGACCACCAGTTCCGGCCGCACGAACACCGTGTGGCGGTCACGCCCGATCTCCAGCTCGAGGAACCGGCGCGTCTGCCAGGCCAGGAGCTCGTCGGTCAGCCCCTTGAAGGTCTTGCCGAGCATGACGAAGCCGTTTCGCTCGGCGTCGCGCGCGCCCAGGTGCAGATTGCTGAGCCACCCGCGCCGGCGCCCGCTCCCCCACTCGGCGGCGAGCACAACCAGGTCGAGCGTCGTGACCTGCTTGATCTTCAGCCACGCCGCACCCCGGCTGCCGGCGGCGTAGCCCGCGTCGAGAGACTTGGCCATGACTCCCTCATGGCCGGCGCGACGAGCCTCGTCGACGAAGGCCGCCGTCTCGTCGACTCCGGGCGAGAGCACGCGCGGCACAAGCAACCGGCCGCCCGCGAGATCCGCGAGCGCATCCGCGCGCCGGCTGAGGGGCTCGTCGATCAAATCCTGCCCGTCGACCAGCAGGCAATCGAAGAAGAACGGCGTCAGCGGCAGCGTACGGCGCAACGCGTCGACGTCGAGCTTGCGGCCGAAGCGGCGCATCGTCACCTGGAAGGGAAGAGGAGTCCCATCGGATCGAAGCGCCAGCACTTCCCCGTCGAGGATCAACCGCCGCGGCGGCATGGCGGCCACCGTCTCAACCACCTCGGGAACCGCCGCGGTCACCTCGCGCAGGTGGCGCGTGAACACCCTTACCTCTGCCTCGTCCTTGTGTACTTGAACGCGGGCGCCGTCCAGCTTGTAGTCGAGCGCCATTGCGCCAAGGCGCGCCAGGGCATCGTCCACGCTGTCCGCGGACTGCGCCAGCATCGGCTGCACCGGATGGAACATGCGGAACGAGAACCGCGACAGATCCGGGTCGGTCCCGGCCAGCGCTACCCTGGCCACCGATCCAAGCCCGCCGGCCATCATCACCGCACGGCGCACCCGTGCCGCGGGCAGCCCAGCCGCACGCGCTACGGCGTCGGTGATCACACTCTCGAGCGCACCCTGGCGGATCTCCCCCTGGAGCAACCGCACCAGGAAGTCCTGCTCGTCGCGGGTCGCCCGCGCCAGCAGGTCGCGTAGCTGCTGGACGCGAACGGCCGTCGAGCCGCGGCCCCTGGTAGCGGCCACCCGCTCGAACGCACTGTCAACGGCCGCAAGCGTCAGCACGGGTGCGGATGCGGCCGGGACGGAACGGACTTCGCTCAGAGCGGAGAAGCCGACGCCGATGCGCCCCTGCGGCAGGGAGCCGCACAGGAAGGAGACGGCGATCTCGATCTCCTCCGCGCCGAGCCGTCCAAGGAAGGCGGCCAATCGGCCGACCTTGTCGAGGCGCCGACTAGCCTCACGCACATCGCAAGAGGTCGCTACCAGATCACGCAGCGGGGTATCGGTCACGGTCGAGTATTCGCCCCGGTCCACCGCAACACCATCACGGCCATCATGCCGAAGAAAGAGCTCCGCCGCCCCGCCCGTCACACGCGATCCTTCCCGCCTGCATACGGCTTGAGCGCGGCGTAGACTGTGCGGTGAACCGGGGTCGGGACGCCCTGCTCGCTCCCGAGGCGGACGACGGTGCCGGACAGCCACTCGAGTTCCAGACGCCGTCCCCGCTCGAGGTCGACGAGCTGCGAGGTCTTCCCGTTCGCGGGGCTGGCATCGAGGAACCCGAGCACCCTTTCCTCCACGTCGTCGGGAAGATGAACGCCGAGCGCGCGCCCCACCGCCGCCGCTTCGTCGATCGCCCGGACAAGCACCCAGCGGGCATCCGGATCACTCCGCACCGGCCCCATCGGGAGGCGCGTGAGCGCGGTGGCCGCGCTCGAGCCGGCGATGAGACAGAACTTCTCCCAGATCATCCGCTCGGTGTCCTCGAAGACCGCGGCCTCGACCCCCGCTCGGTTGCAGGCGCGCGCGAATTCGCGGGCGCGCGGGCTCGAACCGCCTCCCGGCTCGCCGAAAGCAATCAGCGGCTTGCCCGCCATGCGGCCGAGCCAGGCGATCTCCCCCGGCGCCGCGATATTGGCGGGAAAGTAGGCGGCGCCCGCCAGCGTCCGTTCCGGACCGATGACCGCGGCGATCCGGGCCGCACTCTCGACGCCGTTCTGTACAGTGACCACGAAGGTAGCCTGCCCGAGCAACGGGCGGATCAACTCTGCGGCCGCGTCGGTATCGTAGAGCTTGACGCAGAACAGCACCGTGTCGACGGCGCCGATCTCCGCGGGACGATCGGTCGCCTGGAGGCCGGACACCTCCAGGGATTCTGCGCCGCTGATACGCAACCCGCGACGCCGCAACGCCTCCAGGTGCGCCCCGCGCGCGATCAGCGCGACGTCATGGCCGCCGCGCGCCAGCTTCGCGCCCAGGTAGCCTCCCATGCCGCCGGCTCCCATCACCGCGATGCGCACAACAACACCCTCCTGCCCGCCGGCTAGACTATACTGCCGCGCCAAGAGTACGGCTCCCAGCGTAGCGATTGCGTTCGGACGACGATGTCGGGACAATGCCAGTGATGCAGCCGCCGGAAGACCGTAGCGTCGACTGGACCGGTGTCCACCCCGACGACTCCCCTATCGGGCCGCTCGACAGTCGATCGTTCCTCGCACGCCTGCGGATGCTCAGCGAACGCGCCCGCGACCTGACCCTGCTTCGCAGGGCCCGGACGGAGCAGCAATCGCATGACGAGCGATTTTCTCGAGATCCTGAACGCGCTTCACGACCATCGCGTTGAGTTCGTGATTGTCGGTGGCGTCGCCGCCGTCCTCCACGGCGGTTCGCGCGTGACGTTCGATCTCGATGTCGTGCCCAGCCTGGCGCCGGAGTCCTGGCAGTCCGCGGTCGATCTGCTCTGGAATCTCGGAGCGCGCCCCCGCATTCCCGAGCCGATTGAACGCATTCGCGACGTCGAGCACGTTCGTCGCTGGCGGCGGGAGAAGGGCATGCTTGCGCTCAACTTCCACACGCCGGACGGCCGGGCGGAAGTCGACCTGCTGGTCGCGGAGAGCGATGCGTTCGACGATCTCAGACAGCGGGCGGTCGAGGTGACCGTCGATCGGCGCACGTTCTTCGTGGCATCGATCGACGATCTCATCTCCATGAAGCAGCGCGCCGGCAGACCACAGGACCTGCTGGACATCGCGGAGCTGCGGAAGATCCAGGAACGGCTGGGCAGAGCGTAGTCCCCGCCCCCCAAAAAAAACGGGGCTGGCCTCGGCCAGCCCCGTCGATCCGCTCTACCCCCAGCCGGACGAAGCGCCTCTACGGCGCCGTTCGCGCTACGCGAACATGCCGAGCGTATCGAACTTGCCGCCGAGCACGTTCTCCGACTTGCGGTAGCCGAGGTACTCCTCGATCAGCGTGGCGTACACCCGCCGGAAGTCGGTGGTGTACTGCAGGTTGTCGCCCAGCACGAGATCCGTCAGGCTGACCGGCTTGCCGTACTGGCCGCCCTCGACCCCGCCGCCGAGCACGAACGAGACGTTGGCGGTCCCGTGGTCGGTGCCCAGGCTCGTGTTCTCGGGCACGCGCCGGCCGAACTCGCTGTGGATGAAGACGGCCACCTCGTCCTGCTTGCCGAGCCGCTTCATCTCCTCGAAGAAGCCCCAGACGGCGTCGCAGCAATACTGCACCTGGCGGTTGTGCGGGCTCTCCTGGTTGACGTGGGTGTCGAACAGGCTGTTGCGCAGCCGCACGTAGTAGAGCCGCGCCGGGAAGTCGTTCTCGATCAGCGCCACGACCTTGTCGAGGTCGAGCAGGCGCACGTCGCCGCGGGTGCTGGTGTAGTTCTCCCACGCCTGGCTGACCAGGGCCGACGCCTCGCGCGCGCTCTGGTTGACGTCGAGCAGGAACTTGTGGATCTCGCTGCGCGCCGCCTGCCCGTTGCCCAGCCTGCCGATGTACGGGCTCTGCGGGTGGAAGAAGTCGCGGCGGAATGCGCCCGGATCATTGAAGACGACCGGGACGTGCTCGTGCGCCCGCACCGCGAGCGACTGCGCCGAAGCGATGTTCACCAGGAAGTTGGGCGACCCGGTCGGATCCAGGGCGTCGGCGGTGCGGCCGTACCAGCCGTAGGCCTCCCCGCTGTTGGGGGCGCCGGTGTGCCAGAACGAGCTGGACGCGAAGTGGGAGAACGACGGCTGCTCGTAGCCGCAGCCGTGGATGACGGCGCAGTTGCCCTCTTCCCACAGCCGCTGCATGCCCACCATCGACTTCTGGAAACCGAAGTGCTCGTCCGCCTTCAGGACGTCCTGCTCGCGGACGCCGATGGTCGGCCGCCGCCGGTACAGCTCGTCGTCGCCGTAGGGCACGAACGTGCTCAGGCCGTCGTAGCCGCCGAACCACTCGAACACCACCAGGATCTTGCCCTCGGTGGCGGCCAGCGCCTCCGAGGTCGCGCCGAACAGCGGCGGCAGGGGGCCGAGCCCGCTGCCGAGCAGGCCGAGGCCGATGCCGCGGGCGCCGATCTTCAGCGCCTGGCGGCGGGACACGCCACTGGAATCGCACAGCTTCTTGCCGCGGTTGGTCAGGGTCATGGTCATGCACCTCTAAATTCGTGGACGGTCCCCTAGTCGATCTGATACTCCGGCGTGCTCATGATGATGTGCGTCACCATGCGCAACGGGTCTTCCAGGTAGGTTCGGGCTCGCGCCAGGTCCCGGGTTCCCAGCTCGCCCTCCAGCAGCTCCACCAGCGCAACGCGCAGCTCGGTCGCCACCGGCATCCGCAGGAATCGTCCCAGCAGGTGATCGACCGCCTCGTCGGTGGTCTCCGCCCCGGAGTCCAGGACCATGCGCGCCATGTCGAACTGCGCTGCGCCGCGCGGGGTCGGAATCAGCTTGCGCACCGCCTCGGCCCAGGCCCGGTAGCCCGAGACACGGGTATTGAACAGCTCGTCGCGCTCGAGAGCCGACAGGTCGAACGCGGTCATCTGGTTCGGGTCGCCGTCTATCGAAATGGCGGCGCCGAAGTCGTAGCCGCTCCGCAGGCGCTCGCCCACCACCCCGTCCCCGGTCCGGGCGAGGAAGCTCGGATCCCGAAAGTCGATGACGTCCGGGAACAGGTAGTTGAAGGCGACGTTGCCCCGCTCCTGCAGGAGCGCCGGTGTGATCCAGGACCGGCCCTGCGCCCAGCCGGCGACCGACGGCGGGTTCAGCAGGTGCTGGCCCAGGGCGATGGTCGTGCTGTTGAAGTCCGGAACGCCCGGCACGTCGGGGGCGCCGAGCTGCTTCAGCATCGCGATCACGTGCTCGACCGGTCCCTTGATGTGGGCGCCGTAGCTCGCCTCGCTGTAGAAGTCGCGCGACAGGAAGATCGTCCGCAGCAGCGGCTTCAGCTCGTAGTGGTTGTCCCGAAAGACGGCGCCGAGCTCGGCCTGCAGTTCCGGCGAGGGATCCTCGCGGACGAAGAAGCGGTAGATCTTCGAGGCGATGTACTCGGCGGTGATCGGCTGCTCCAGGATGATGTGCAGCACGTCGACGCCGTCGAAGTTCCCGGTGCGGCCCAGGAAGGCCTTCTCCTCGTCGTCGTGCTGGTCCTCGTTGACCACGAAATCGAGGTTCACGAAGTTCCAGCCCGTGAACGCCCGCGCCGCCTCGCGAACGTCCATCTCGGAGTAGTTGCCCACGCCCATCGTGAACAGCTCCATCACCTCGCGGGCGAAGTTCTCGTTGGCGGCGCCCTTCACGTTCACGCCGGCATCCAGGTAGTAGAGCATCCCCGGATCCTGCGCCACGGCGACGAGCAGCTCGCCGAAGTTCCCGGCCGCGTGCCGCTCGAAGGTATCGATCTGCAGCAGCATCTTGCGGTAGTCGCGGACCTTGTTCTGGGCGGTGGCGAAATGCCCGTGCCAGAACAGCGCCATCTTCTCCTGCAGCGGCCGGTTGGTGTCGAGCATCCGCTCGGCCCACCAGTAGCCGACGCGGCGGGTCTCCAGCGCGGTCGCGCGCAGCCAGTAGAAGAAGCGGTCGGAGACCGGCTGCATGTGGCGGTTGACGAACTCCGGCTTCACGCGGATGCCCATGCTCGCGCCGAGCGCCATCGCCCGGTCGGTAGCGGCGGGCCGGCTCGGCGGGAACTGCATCAACGTCTCGTCCCAGAAGCCCGAGTGCTCGAACGGCTCGAGATGATCGTTCGGAATGTCGTCGTAGTCGACCAGGGCGCTGACCGCCTCTTCCGGCGTCATGTCCGCCAGCCGCCGGACGTCCTCCGGCGTGCCGCTGAAGCCGGCCCGGCCCAGCAGGTGCTCGGCGCGGTCGTAGCTCCAGTCCGCGACGGCGATCGGGGCCAGGTCCCCCGTCCACGAGGCGGGCCCCGGCTCCCAGTCGTTCGATTGGGCGGCAACTGTGCTGCCGGCAACGCAGAGCGCAAGCGCCGCGCTGGCCACCACTGCGCAACGGTGTCGAATCTTCATGGGTCGGTCCCTCTGATGCTCCAGTCCGATCCTCCGGGCAGAACCCCGGCCATTATCCATCCCGGATCGGTACATTCTGAGCGTCTTACCGGCAATGTCAAGTGCCGCGGACGCACGCCCGCGCCCCGTCGGATCGGCCGCGGCAATCGGGCCCCGCGGAGACATGACCGGGCGGGACCGACACTCATTCCGGATCATCATCCCGTCCATTTGCTCCTGGCACTGTGCCACCCGACAGGTTGATTCCTGGACGGGGCAGCCCGTACACGTCCATCTGCCGCATGCAGTCGTGTACGGTGGCCTCGCTACCGAAGATGGCGAAGGAGGCTTGTCGATCGGGGGCGCGCACGACGATACGCACCGTCCCGCGGAGGGTCCTCAATACGAAGTGGACCCCGCGGGGGTCTTCGACTTGCACCGTATGCTCGCCGACCGCCGTGACCCGAACGGGGAGTTGGTCGCCGGGAACAGCTCGCAACCAGACTCGTTCGGGCGCCTGGAGCGGCTCGGCAAACGTGAATCGTGCGCGAACTCCTTGATTCACGCACTGGAGGACAATCACGGCCCCCTCGGCGTTGCGAAGACGGAATTCCACGCCGCCCGGCAACGCGCTCTCCTCCCACACCGCCTGCCCGGTGACCGGCGCCGCGGGCAACGTCACGAACACCCCCACGGCAACTGCGGCTACAGTCCTCTTCATCGGAGACTCCTTCGCGCTAGCGGCCGGGCTGTCCATGTCAGCGTTGCAGGTCCTACATTCCAAAGCGTATCCACCTTACCCAGAGGACCGGAATCGTCACCTTGAGCAATGTTCCCACGAACTTCGCCGGCGGGATACTAGCCGCGCGACACCACCCGGAACGACCACCAGCCGTCCGGCCGCGGCGTGCCGATCGGCACCGGCGGGTTGGCCGGCTCCTCCAGCGAGTGCAGCTTGTCGAGCCTGGCGACCCAGGCCGTGTCGAGCTCGTCCGCGTCCATCGCCCGCGTCAGTTGAACCGGGTAGACGGTGCCGTCGAGGCGCAGCCACGCCGTGCCGTCCTCGACCGCGAACCCGGACCAGCGCTTGCCGTCGCAGTTCGAGCAGCTCAGGTACAGGTCGCCGCTCTCGGTGGCGAAGCAGTTCAGGTTGATGGCGTGCGGCAGCAAGCCGGCCCGGATCTGGATCTGGCACAGCGTCACCTGGTTCGCGAACGTCCAGTCGCTCACCGGCTCCTCGTGCTCGGCGCCGAACAGGACGGCTCCGGGCATGCGATCGCACGGGCAGGTGGCCGACCACCCGTAGAAGCCGATCGCAAGCAGGACCACGAGGGCCACCGGTGCGCTGATGGCCGGTCGCTCCAACACCTTCTCGAGCAGGGCGCGGATGTCTGTGCTCATCGGTTTGCCTCCCTCTGTCTCATTGAACGTTCCGGTGAACCGTTGTCCCCGACGTCGGCACCGAGCCCGGGCCGGACCAGCGCCGGCCGCGCCCCGTCCCGCGCCCAGGCGGGACTCGGGGCCTGGACGACCGGTTGCAGGTCGGCGGCCTGAAACGACCGGGCCACCTGCGCGGCCACGGGCTCCCCGTAAGTGGTGGAGCGCTGCCTCGGCGTCCGGCCGGCCCCGCAGATCAGGGCCTCCATCCGCTCCGGCGACAGCTCCTGGCCGAACCCCGCGCCGGCGGCCCGCGTGATGCTCTCGTTCATCAGGGTGCCGCCCAGGTCGTTCACCCCGGCGTTCAGGCACGCGCGCACGCCGCGGGGCCCCATCTTCACCCACGACGCCTGGATGTTCGGCACCAACGGGTGCAGCGCCAGCCGCGCGACCGCGTGCATCAGCAGCGACTCGCGGAACGTCGGACCGCGGCGCGCCTTCCCCTTGAGGTAGATGGGCGCCTCCATGTGCACGAAGGGCAGGGGCACGAACTCGGTGAACCCCCCGCTGCGCGCCTGCAGCCCCCGGATGCTCGCCAAGTGGTGCCCCCAGTGCCGGGGCCGGTCGATGTGGCCGTACATGATGGTCGCCGTCGTCCGGAACCCGACCCGGTGCGCCGTCTCCATCACCTCGAGCCACTGCCCCGCCGTCAGCTTGTCGGGGCACAGGTCGCGCCGGACCTCGTCGTCGAGCACCTCGGCCGCGGTGCCCGGCAGCGTTCCCAGGCCGGCCGCCTTCAGTTGCCGCAGGAACGCCTCCAGCGACACGCCGAGGGTGGCCGCGCCCTGCCAGACCTCCAGCGGCGAGAAGGCATGCACGTGCATGTCGGGCACCGCCGCCTTGACGGTGCGGCAGATGTCCAGGTAGGTGGCCCCCGTGTACTCGGGATGGATGCCGCCCTGCATGCACACCTCGGTGGCGCCGCGCTTCCAGGCCTCCACGCTGCGCCGGGCGATCTCGTCGAGGTCGAGGTCGTAGGGCGCCCCCCGCAGGTTCTCGCTCAGCTTGCCCTTGGAAAAGGCGCAGAACTGGCACTTGAAGTAGCAGACGTTGGTGTAGTTGATGTTGCGGTTGACGACGTAGGTGACCTCGTCGCCGTTGACCTCGCGGCGCAGTGCGTCGGCCGCCCGCACCACGGCGACCAGATCGTCGCCACGGGCGGAAAAGAGCGTCGCGATCTCCACCTCGTCCAGCCCGTCGCCGCGCGCGGCCCTCTCGCACAACGCCCGCACCGTGGCGCTCGGCGCCGGCGGGGCTGCATCATCGAGGCGTTCCAGAAGCGGCGCCGGCAGCACGGCGTCGGGGTCGCCGGGCGACCAGGCGCTCTCGCGGGCGAAGCCTTCCGCGTCGGATGCCTGCCGGACAGCCGGCCGCAACGGCTCCGCCACCCAGCGGTCCAGATCCCGCGCGTAGGACGGATAGACCGTCAGCCGCTCGGTCAGCACCTTGCCCTCGCGCGCGGTCTCGCGCGCCAGCGCCTCCAGATGCGGCCACGGCGCCTCCGGATTGACGTGGTCCGGCGTCACCGGAGACACCCCGCCCCAGTCGTTGATACCCGCCCGGATCAGGGCGCCGAAGCGGTCCGGGGTGAGGTTGGGCGGCGCCTGGATCGCCATGTCGGGACCGAAGATCAACCGCGCGCAGGCGATCGTCCACTGCAGGTCGGCGAGCGGCGGCTCGGGAGCCTGGGCCATCCGGGTGTCCGTCTTGGCCCGGAAGTTCTGGACGATGATCTCCTGGACGTGACCGTGCTTGTCGTGCAGGTCGCGCAACGCAAGGAGCGATTCGATGCGCTCCTCCCTGGTCTCGCCGATGCCGATCAGGATGCCGGACGTGTAGGGAATCGCCAGCTCCCCCGCCAACCGCATCGTCTCCAGACGCGCGTCCGGGTCCTTGTCGGGTGAGCCGTGGTGCGCCAGGCCCGGCTCCAGCAGGCGCCGGGAGACGCTCTCCAGCATCATTCCCTGCGACGGGCACACCGCGCGGAGCGCGAGCAGCTCGTCCCGCGTGACGACACCGGGGTTGGCGTGCGGCAGCAGGCCCGTCGCCTCGAACACCGCGCGGGCGGCGGCCACCAGGTACGCGATCGTCGTCGGATACCCCAGCGCGTCCAGCTCGGCGCGCGCCTGCGGATATCTCAGCTCGGGCTTGTCGCCGAGGGTGAAGAGCGCCTCGTTGCAGCCCGCCTCCGCGCCGCGGCGGGCTACCTCGACGACCTCGTCGAGCGTCATGTACGCCCGCTCGCCCGGTCGCGGCGGCTGGGCGAACGTGCAGTAGTGGCACACGTCGCGGCACAGCTTCGTGAGGGGGATGAACACCTTGCGCGAATAGCTGACAGGCCGCCCGAAGCCCGCGTCGCGCAACTCGGCGGCGCGCCGCATCAGGGCTGGCAGGTCGGTTTCCCGCGCGAGGTCCCACGCCGTCTCCCGAGACGGCCTGACGTAGGTGCTGGTGTCCATCGAAGTCCGGCTGCAGTGTCCGACGGGTATCCGCAGACGCTTATACCACGTCGGGAGCGGTGCTGGCACAAGGAGCACGGCGCGCCGAGGAAATGCAAATGTAACTCGCAGGTCTTCATCTGCATGGTTCTTGGCCTTCAGAAACGCACGCTCAGCCCCACCTGCCCGCGCCGCGTGTCGCCCAGTCCGCTACGCAGGGTCCCGTCGAAGTTGAACAGCAGCGACCCGACCGCGGTGTCGACGGTGTTGTCGGCGTTGGTCAGGTTGAACACCTCCAGGATCGGCTCGATGACGGTTCCGTTGCGGAGCGTGAAGCGTCGCGAGAAACGGATGTCCCAGGTGAAGAAGCTGTTGTCGCGCCGCAGGGTGTTGCGGGTCAGGATGGTGCCGTCCGCGCAGATGCGGTCCGACGGCTGCGCGGCCCGCAGGCCCCGGTTGGCGCACTGCTCGGAGACCGGAGATGCCGACAGGTAGCGCACGACGTTGTTCAATTGCAGCTCGCCCGGCAGCGTGGCCAGCAGGTAGCCGCTCACCTGGTGGCGGCGGTCGCGGTCCGACCAGCCGTACTCCGGAACGAGGTTGCCGGCATTGGCGTAGCGGAGAACGAACGGATCGCGCTCGTTGTCGTCGTCCGAGCGGTCGAAGGCGAGCGTGTAGTGGGTTTCGAAAGTGAGCGGCCGGTTGCGGACCGCGCCCCGCCCGCGCAGCCCGAGCGTCAACCCGTGGTACCGCGACCGCGCGCTGCTCTCGGCCACCGTCAGCGCGTTGATGCCGCCCCCGGACGGGTGGGTGCCGATGCCGAACGGCGCGCCGAACACGGGATCGTTGCGGTTGACGAAGCGGAAGAGGTCGTCGGTCCGCGCGTGGACGAAGGCGGCGCTGGCCGCCACGCCCCGCCCGAGGTCGCGGTCGAGGCCGGTGCTGAACGACCAGGTGCGCGGCAACTCCAGGTCGCGGTCGGCGACCTGGATGTCGGGCAGGAACGGCGGCGCTGCCGACGCGTCGATCAGCTCGTCGATGGCGGGCACCGGACCGAGGGCCGCGGCGGCGGCGCTGCTGCGGAACAGGGTCTGCTGGAAGGCCCCGTTGGTCGACCGGTGCTGGGCGAAGACCAGCATCGGGATGCGGGCCACGTACGAGCCGCCGTTGGCGCGCACCACCGTCCGGCCGTCGCCGGCGACGTCCCAGGCCAGCCCGACCCGCGGCTGGAAGTTGTCGAGGTCGTCCGGGATCCGGCCGTCTGACGGAAATCGGGGATCGTCGAGGTACGGCGCGAAGAAGGTGTCCTCCGGCTCGACGAACATCGTGGGATGCCAGGTCCCCTCCCAGCGGAGCCCGAGGTCCAGCGTCACCCGGTCGTGCGGATGCCAGGTGTCCTGCAGGAACGCGCCCAGCTCGTGGACCTGGAACGCCTGCAGGCCGAGCTGCTCGGCCGGCACGCCGGGGACGGTCGCCGACTGCAGGTAGAGAAGCACCGGCCCGGCGACGCCGGCGCCCGGCGGGCAGACGCCCAGCGCGCTGGACGATCCATCGGAGCAGGTGACGAAGCGGTTGCCCTGCGTGATGAAGCCCATGAAACCGTCGACCGAGTCGAAGACGTAGCGTCCGTTCGCGAAACCGATGAACTGCTGCTCGACACCGGTCCGGTTGTACTCCAGCCCCGCCTTGAACAGGTGGTCGCCGGTGGCGAAAGACACGTTGTCGACCACCTGCAGCCGGGTGTCGAACGCCGGATCGATCGGGAGGAAGAACGGCAGCCCGATCCGGAACCCGTCGGCGAAATCCAT
Organism: Acidobacteriota bacterium; assembly: GCA_009861545.1. Lineage (NCBI taxonomy): Bacteria > Pseudomonadati > Acidobacteriota > Acidobacteriota bacterium. Next base: position 34,931 of record VXME01000100.1, read on the forward strand.
GGCGATGTCGGGGAACGGACGGCCGCCCAGCCGCTCGAACTGCGGCGGGCCGGCGGTGCGCGCGCCGGGCAACAGCGGCCCCTCGTACCAGCGGGGCCGGTCCTCGCGCGCCCACTGGATGCGCAACTCGTTGGAGAGCGCGTTGGTGAGCAGGGAGCGCAGGCTGCCGTTGAAGGCGTGCGACTCGTCCCCCTCGATCCCGTTCATCGACGCCCCCCAGGCGTCGACGTCGAAGGTGCCGTTCACCTGCTCCGCCCACGTGTAGTTGTACTTGAACGAGGCCTGGTGCCGGCCGTCGAGGTTGAAATCCAGCTTGGCGAGCAGCGACCGCGCGTCGTCGGTGCGCCGGATCGGCCCGAACTCCTTGTCGAACAGCCCGGGCCAGCGCGCCTGCAGGAAGCTGGCGAGCCGCTCCAGGTTCGCCGGGTTCACGACGTGCCGGACGGCCTGCTTGGTCTCGTTCGATACCTGCTGGTCGTAGGCGAGGAAAAAGAAGGCCCGGTCGCGCACGAGGGGGCCTCCCAGCGTGGCGCCGGCCTGGTTCCGGCCGAAGTCGGGCTTCCCACCGCCCCGCGCCGCCGGAAACGGCGCCGCCATCTCGTCCCACTGTCCGAAGTAGTGCGCCGAGCCGCTCAGGTCGTTCGTTCCCGACTTGGTGATCACGTTGACGAAACCGCCGGCCGAGCGACCGAACTCGGCGGTGGCGCCCTGGTTCACCACGACCAGGTCCTCGATGGCGTCCTGGTTGAAGGTGAAGGCGGGCCGCTGTCCGCCCCGCTGCTCGCCGAAGAAGGGATTGTTGAAATCCGCCCCATCGACGATGAAGTTGTTGAAGATGCCGCGCTGGCCGCTGATGTTCAGCTCGTCGCCGTCGGGCCCCTGCGATATCGACGCACCCGGGGTGAGCAGGGCCAGGTTCACGAAGTTGCGGCCGTCACTCGGCAGCGCGTCCACTACGTCCTCCTGGATGCGTTGCGAGCGCGTGACGTCCGTGGTGTCGATCACGCGCGGCGCCTCGCTGACGACGGTCACCGTCTCGGTCGCCACGACCCGCAGCTCCACGGACAGGTCGAGCATCCCCCCGACCCGCAGGACCGCGCCCTCGATGCGCTCGGTGCCGAACCCGGCGGTCGCCGGCACCACCGTCAGGTCGTAGGTGCCGGGCGACAGCAGGGCACGGACGAATGTGCCGGACGAACCCGTCTCGACCGTCGTCAACAGGTCGGTGTCGCGGTTCTGGATGACGATCACCGTTCCCGGCACCGGGTCGCCGGCCGGGTCGTGGACGGCGCCGCGGATGACGCCGGTAGTGGTCCCGGCCTGCGCCGCGACCTCCGGCACGCCCGGGCCGACCAGTGCGGCCAGGAGCATGGCGGCGGTCACGCCCCGCACGCCGTGGCGCGGCGCGGCATACCGGAACTCGTGAAGTACAGTTGGTGTCATGGTTCGCATCAGTAGTGCAAGGTCGACGGTGGACGCGGCGGCGCGCGCGCGGCCGGCCACGCACAAGTGTAGCCATTCGGGACTACACGTAGCCCTCCTGCATCGATGAAGCATCCGGACGGCCCCGCCGACACGGCCGGCAACCGCTACGAGCACTGGTGGACGCTGGCGGAGTGCGTGCGCCTGCTGCACGGCGGCGCCGAGACCCTGCGGATCGAGGCCCTCGCGGCCGGTCGCGCGGAGCTGATCGTAACCACGGACGCGGAGCGGGAGGTGCACTACGCGCGACTCCGGCACCCGGCCGGCGCGTTGAACCTCACGGCTCTCGACAACGCGGCCGGGCCGCTGCAGACCGCCGGCGACCGTCTGGCCGGCAACGACGACCGGTTCGTCCTGGTGTCCGGCAGCGCGGCCCCGGAGCTCTCCGGACCCTGCGCGGCGGCGGCGACCTCGGACTCGTCGGAGGCGTTCGAACGCGAGTGGCTGACCACCCGCGCCCGCCGGGAGTGGTTCGCGAGGCTACTCCGCTGCTGGGTCTGCGAAGCGCCGGCGGCACTCGACCGGCTGCGGCGGATCGAGGTCCGGACGGTCGCCGGGCGGGAGGTGGAGGAGCAGGTGCGCCGGGGGCTGCAGACGCTCTTCGTTGCGGACCCCGGCACGATGGTCGCACGGCTGCGAGCGATCGTGGAAGGCGCCGGGCCGCGCACGATGACCAGCCGGGAGCTGGTCGAGCGGCTCGCCCGGCGCGGATTCCGGCCACGCCGCTTGCACGACGCCGGCCGAGCGGGCGCCGCAGTGGCGCGCGCGACGGACCGCTACCTGGACGGCGCGCGCCGGGGGCTGATTCGAGGAACGGTGCTGCCGCGGGAGGCGGCGGCGAAGCTGAAGGCGCGTCTGGAAGGAACGGCGAGCGAGAGCGTCCTGACCGGGAGGGCGGGAGCCGGCAAGACCGCCTGCGTCGTCGACGTGGTGGATGCCGCGCGTGCGCGGGGTCTGCCCGTTCTGGCGTTCCGGCTCGACCACATGATCACGGCGGCGACCGCCACGGACCTGGGACGCCACCTCGATCTCGAAGAATCGCCGGTCCTCGTGCTCGCCGAGGCCGCCCGGGCGGCCGGACGGGCCGGCGTCCTGATCGTCGACCAGGTGGACGTCGGCGCAGAGCTGTCCGGCGACGGCTCCGGCGCCGGCGGCCTCATCGAGCGGGTGATGCAGGAAGCGCGCGGAATCCGCCCGCGGGCGCCAATCCACACCGTCGTCGTCTGCCGGGCCTTCGACTGGCGGAACGATCCCGCCCTGCGGCGGCTCCTGCCCGCTGCCGAAGCGCGGATCGAGGTAGCCGAGCTCGACCGCCGCGAGGTCGAGGAGACGCTGGCGGGAGCCGGACTCGATCACGAAACGTACGGCGATCGCGAGCTGGAGATCCTGCGGCTTCCCCAGCACCTGCATCTCCTGCTCGAGAGCGGGGCCGACGCGTCGAGCCCGCCGGCGTTCGCCACCGCGACGGCCCTGTTCGACAGGTACTGGACTGCAAAGCGCCGCGCCGTCGCCACCCGGGCCGCGCCGCAGCCGGACCAGTGGATGGCCGTCGTCGGAACCCTCTGCGAAGAGATGATCTCCTCGCGGAAACGCACCATCCCGATGGAGCGGCTGGACGAGGTCTCCCCCGCGTATCTGGAGCAACTGGCGGCGGCGGGCGTGGTGGCCGTCCACGGGCGTCGCTGCGGATTCGGTCACGAGAGCCTCCTCGACTACTGCGCCGCGCGGGTGTTCTTCCACCGGCGGGAATCGCTGGTGTCGTCTCTGGAGGGCTCGTCCCAGCATCTGTCCCACCGCACCCGGATCCGCCAGACGCTGGCGTACCTGCGGGACGCGGACCCGTCGCAGTACGTGCGGGAGCTGCGCGGACTGCTCGCCGGCGAGCGCATCCGGCCGCACGTCAAGGATCTCGCGTTCGCGACCCTCGCCGACGTCCCGGATCCGACCGGGCGAGAGTGGACGGTCTGGGAGAACTGGATCGCCCCGGCGTTGCAGGCCATCGAGGACGACGCCGCGAACCCGGACCCGTTGTCGGCGCTCGCGTGGCGGCGCTTCTTCGACTCGGCGTCGTGGTTCGCGTTCACCGACAGGTACGGCCCGACCAGCGGCTGGCTGGCCTCGGGCAACGACCGTCTGGCCGGCGCCGCCGTGGGCTACCTGCGGCGGCACCATCGCCACGCTCCCGATCGGGTCGCCGCCCTGCTGGAGCCCTATGCCGATCTCGGCGGCGTTTGGACCCCGCGCTTGCGCGCCTTCATGGAGTGGGCCGACCACCACGCGAGCCGCCGTCTTTTCGAGCTGTTCCTGCGTCTCGTCGACAACGGCACGCTGGACGAGGCCCGTGGCCGGACCGCGGCGAACGCCACGTTCTGGAGCGCGCTCCGGGGCCTGGGAGAGCACCGCCCCGAGTGGGTGCCGGAAATCGTGGCGTACCGCTTCCGCCGGCGCCTGGCCGTGCTGCAGTCCACGGGCCAGGACCTGGGAAGCCACGAGCTGCCGGGCTACGACGACCACGCGGCGGCGCTGTTCGCACGGTCCGCCGAGCACGCGCCCGGCGCCTTCGTGGAGCACGTTCTGCATCCCGTGCTCGATTTCTCGGACGCCACGCTGACCGGCGGCAATCCGCCGCGGCACGACGCCGTGTGGCCGATCGTCACCAGGACGGAGTATCCGGAGGCCGACCATGCCTGCCTCGACGCGCTGGCGGCGGCGCTGGCCGCCGTCGCGCGCGCCGGCGAGAAGGCCCTGACGGACATCGTCGGCGACCTGCGCCGGCGCGAAACCCACGTGGCGAACCGTCTGTTGCTGGCGCTCTACGCGGGATCGGGCGCGCGGCACGCGGACGAGGCGGTGACATTGCTGTGCGACGAATCGTGGCGTTTTCGGTGCGGGTTCTCCGACAACCCGCAGTGGTACGCGACGGAGACGATTCGGGCAGTGATTCCGCACTGCGCCAGCGAATCACGCGAGCGTCTCGAGCGCGCGCTGCTCGACTACGTGGCCCCCGACGAGCGCGGCATCCGCGGCTACCGGCAGGCCGGGCGGGCTCGTCTGGCCCTGCTCTCGGCGCTGCCCGCCGAGTTGCGCAGCGCCGATGCGAACGCGGCCGTGCAGGCGCTCGAGCGCAAGTTCGGGACGGACGGCGACAGCCGGCAGCCGATTGCCGTCGATTCGGTCGCGCCCCCGATCGACCGGCGTGCCGCCGAGGCCATGAGCGACGAGCAGTGGCTCGGGGCCATCGCGCGGCATCGGCCCAGGGCCCCGGCGCCGGCATCGCGCGACGAGCTCAAGGGGGGCGAGTGGGAGCTGGCGGGGCACCTCGAAGCGCGCGCCGCCGAGGACCCCGATCGCTTCGCGCGGCTCGCGCTGAAGCTGCCTCCCAACGCGCATCCCGTGTATCTGGACCGGACGCTGGCGGCTCTGAAGACCGCCGCCGCCCCGCCCGCCGTCAAGCTTCAGGTCTGTCAGAAGGCCTTCGCGGAGTCGCGCGGCGCCTGCGGGCGTTCGGTCGCCGACGTGCTCGGGAGCATCCGCGAGCCACTGCCGAACGACGCCGTGCGCATGCTCCACTGGCTCGCCACCGAGCACGCGGACCCCGCCACGACGACCTGGCAGGAGGAGGAGGTCGGGATCGACACCGCGCGCGGGAGCGCGGCCGAGGCCATCCGCGGGCTGATCGTCGAGGACGCCGCCTACATCTCCCGATTCCGGGTCACGCTCGACCGCCTGATCCGGGACCCGAGCGCCTCGGTGCGGGCGTGCGCCGCGGCGGCGATCCGGGCCGTCTCCGACCGCGATCCGGCCCTCGGCATGACGCTCTTCAATCGCCTCGACCTGTCCGAGGATCGTCTGCTCGCCAGCTCGCAGGTCTACGGCTTTCTCCGCGACAGCCTGCGCGACCGCTTCACGGACGTTCGGCCTGTCGTCGAGCGCATGCTGCAATCATCGGCGGCGGAGGTCTGCGAGGCCGGCGCGCGCCTGGCCAGCCTGGGCGCGCTGGAGCACGCCGGCGCGGTCGATGCTTCCACCGATGCCCCGCAGCCCGCGGTAGCCGCGATGAGCGCCGAGCCGGAGCACCGCAGCGCCGCGGGTCTGGCCGCCGACGCCGCCCGCGGCGGCCCTGCGCACCGCCTCGGCGTGGCGCACGTAGCCGCCGCCAATCTGGCGATTCCGGAGTACCGGCGCTGGTCGACCACGACGCTCACCGCACTGTTCGACGACGACGACGACGCGGTCCGACGCCGGGCGGCGACCTGCTTCCGGCACGTGCAGGACGAGCCGCTCGACACCTACGGCGATCTCATCGAGGCGTTCAGCGCCAGCAAGGCGTTCGGCGACGACCCCGCTTCGATTCTCGACACGCTGGAAGCGTCGCGCGAACCACTGCCGGGCGCCGCCTGCACGGTCTGCGAGAAGTTTCTCGACCGCTTCGCCGACGAGGCCCGGGACGCACGCAGCGACCGCCACGCCGACGCGCTCACCGTCGCTGCGCTCGTCTTCCGCACCTGCCGCCAGCACGAGGACGACGAGTGGGCGAAGCGCGCGCTGGATCTCGTCGACCGCCTCTGCCTGCTCCAGATCGGCGACGCGCGAGGCGCCCTCGAGCAGTTCGAGCGCTAGCCGCCCGGCAGACGGTTGCGTACGATGGCAACGAACAGACCCGTGCCATGCTGACGAAGCTCACCGTCCGGAACTTCAAGCGCTTCGGCGAGGTCGAGATCGAGCTCGGCGATCCGGTGGTCTTCATCGGCCCGAACAACTCGGGAAAGACCTCCGCGATGCAGGCGCTGGCTCTGTGGGACATAGGCCTCAAGCGCTGGAACGAGAAGCGATCCGGCAAGAGCACGCCCGAAAAGCGCCCCGGCGTGACGGTCAACCGCCGCGACCTCGTGGCGATCCCGATACCGGACGCGAATCTGTTGTGGCGCGGGATGCACGTGCGGGACGTGCGGCGGGAAGACGGCCGGCAGACGACGAGGAACATCCGCATCGACCTCGTCGTCGAGGGTGTGACCGCCGACGAACGCTGGCTCTGCGGACTCGAATTCGACTACGCGAACGAGGAGTCCTTCTACTGTCGGCCGCTCCGGGAAACCGACGGCAGGACGCCCGAGCGCATGCCGATACCCGACGCGGCGGGAGGCGTCCGCATCGCCTTCCTGCCTCCGATGTCGGGGCTGGCGGCCACGGAGACGAGGCTCGCTCACGGCGCCGTGAACGTCCGTATCGGCGAGGGACGCACCGCCGAGGTGTTGCGCAACCTCTGCTTCCGCATTCACGAAGAGCAACCGGCACGGTGGAACGGACTCGTCGAGCACGTTGGGAGCCTCTTCGGGGCGGAGCTCGATCCGCCGCGCTACGTCCCCGAGCGCGGCGAGATAGTGATGGGCTACCGCGAGCAGGGAGCGCGGCTCGACCTGTCGTCATCCGGGCGGGGCCTGCAGCAGACGCTGCTCCTGCTGGCGTACATGTACGCGAATCCGGGCGCCGTCCTGCTTCTGGACGAGCCGGACGCGCACCTGGAGATCCTGCGCCAGCGCCAGATCTACCGGCTGCTCACGGACGTCGCGGCCGAGAGCGGCAGTCAGATCATCGCCGCCAGTCATTCCGAGGTGCTGCTGAACGAGGCCGCCGGGCGGGACGTGGTCGTGGCGTTCGTCGGCCCGCCGCATCGCATCGACGATCGCGGCAGCCAGGTCCTGAAGGCGCTTCGCGACATCGGGTTCGACCAGTACTACCAGGCGGAACAGACCGGCTGGGTGTTGTACCTCGAAGGCTCCACCGACCTGTCGATCCTGCGCGCCTTCGCCCGGCGACTGGGACACGAACGCGCCCTCCGGGTGCTGGAGCGGCCGTTCGTGCACTACGTCGGGAACCTGCCCACGGCCGTGCAGAGCCACTACCACGGCCTGCGCGAGGCGCTCCCCGCGCTCCGCGGCGTTGCCATCTTCGATCGTCTCGAAGGGGTCCCTCGGGACATCGCGCCGGTCGACTGCCTGATGTGGAAACGCCGCGAAATCGAGAACTACGTCTGCTCGCGCGCCACGCTGGAATCGTACGCGAGCACGTCAACTCCGGAAGAGGCCGAGGGCCCGCTCTTCACGGCGGCGGAAGCGGAGCGGCGCCTGGGCGTGATGCGCACGGCCATCGACGAGATCCGGTCGGCGCTGGACACGCTGGGCAAGGGCTCACCCTGGCACCCGGACACCAAGACCAGCGACGAGTTCCTGACCCCCCTCTTCGAAACCTACTTCTCCAGGCTCGGCTTGCCGAATCTGATGGCGAAGAAGAACTTCCACGTGTTGGCCGAGTACGTGCCGGACGACGAGATCGACTCCGAGATCGGCGACAAGCTGGACGCCATCGCGCGCGTCGCCGAGAGCGCGACGCCCGCCGGATAGCCGCGCGACCTCCTCTCGAACAACGAAGGGCGTAGCCGGTCCCGCCCGTGCGCCGGGACATGAGCCTGGATGTCGCGGCCGGCCCGAGAGACCGGCCGCGACATGCCTGTCGACTCAGCGCGACGCGTTCGCCGTCACTGCCCCGCGCCGCTGCCGTACACCTCGTCCGTCACCGGCTCGAGCCACTCGATGGTCAGGTGCTCGCCGGCCTCGTTCGGGAACGTGATCGAGACGTGCGTCAGCGCCTCGCCGGGGATCGCACCGTGCCAGTGGCGGACGCCGCGGGGCAGGTGCGCGGTCTCGTGCAGGCCGATGTCCCGGACCGGCTGGCCCTCGACCTGGTAGCGCAGGCCGCCCTCCTTGACGAACAGCAACTGCTCGCTGTGCGTGTGCCAATGCGTCCGGGCGCCGGCCTCGAAGCCGCGCGACGACACGCGGACGTCCCCCGCATCGAGCCGGAAGGAGGTCCCGGTGAAGGGATTCTCCTGGCCGGACGCCGTCGGCTGGCCGATCCAGACGACCGCGACCGTCGCGACGACTCCCACCAACAGCCCGACGCGCAACCGTTCCCGCAGCTTCCAGCTCATGCCAGTCTCCTCTCGCGCCCGGCGCGGGTCGATCACCGTCCGTCCCGCGAGCCCGAGCGCAGCGTTCCGCTATCTGACCGCGAACCGGCGTTCGGAGTCAACGCCGGAAACCGGAGCCCCTCGGACTCCCACGGCTGCTGCCCTACGCCCCGCGGTCGTGCTAAGACTGAGCGCGTACGACCATGCGGATCCTTCACGTCGCGGATCGGCTGAGCGGCCGCGGGGGCGCCGACCTGGCCCTGCTCGGGCTGCTCGACGCGCTGTCGGACGACCACGACCTGCATCTCGCCGCAGGCCGCGACGACGGGAACGTGTCCCCGCCCTGCCCGCTGAGCATCGTGCCGGGACTCGACTCCAGAACTCGCGCCGAGGCCGCACTCGACTCCGTTCTGGCGCGGGTGCGCCCCGACCTGGTGCACGTGCACAACGTGGTCAACCCCGCGGTGCTGGAATGGGCTTCGCGCGTGGATGCGCTCATGACGGTCCAGGACCACCGCTTCTTCTGCCCCGGACGCGGGAAGTGGACCCTGGACGGCCGCGTCTGCGGCGACCCGATGCGGCGCGAGGTCTGCGTCGGCTGCTTCGACGACTCGACGTATTTCGAAGAGACCCTCCGGCTCACGGCGGACCGCCTGGAGCCCTTGAAGCGGATGCGGCTGACCGTGCTGTCGGCCTATATGCGGTGCGAATTGATCCGGGTGGGCGTTCCGGCGGACCGGATCACGGTGGTCCCACCCGTCGCGTACGGCCTGGACCTTGCCGCGCGGGCCGACGGTCCGCCGTGCGTCCTCTTCGTGGGGCGGGCAGTCGAGGCCAAGGGCATCGGCGACGCGATCGAGGCCTGGCGGCGCTCACGGTCTGTCCTGCCCTTCGTCGTCGCCGGCACCGGGCCGTTGCGTCAGGAGATCGAGACCGCGGGCATCGAGGTGCTCGGCTGGCTCGACCGCCGGCGCCTCTGCGCGGCGTACCGGCGCGCCGCGGTGGTGGTGCTGCCCTCTCGCTGGCAGGAGCCGTTCGGCATCGTCGGGCTGGAGGCCCTGACTCTCGGTACGGCGGTCGCCGCGTGGGACAGCGGCGGGGTGCGCGAGTGGCACCCGGGAGGCGAGTTGCTGGCGCCCTGGGGCGACGTCGACGCGCTGGCCCGGGCCATCCGTGTCGGACCCGGCTGCCGCGTCGATTCCCCGCGCGGGTTCGAGCGCGACCTCCTCATCCGCAGGATGGAAGCCGTGTACGCGGCGAACTGAGGACCGCGCGCCCGGATCGCTCCGCTGCCCGCCCCGAACACCCTTGTCCCACTCGGCGCCGCAAAAACGGACTGCGCGTCGACGGAACGGGTGTATAAAGGCGTCGAGACGCTGCACGGCGCGTACGCGGCTCGTGCGCGGACGAGGCGAGCGGGAGGTCACGACCATGCGCGCACCGGATCGACGTCGCCCCACCGTTCGCGGTTGGAGCCTGGGAGTCTCCTTCGGCGCAGTTGTCGCCCTCGCGTTCGTTCCCGCGACGGTCGCGGGCCAACAACAGCAGCAACGGCGTACCCCGGCCGGCTACACCGCCGAACAGGCGGATGCGGGCTTCGAGGCGTACCAGCAGCGCTGCGCCGTGTGTCACGGCGCGAACCTGGACGACGGCCCGTTCGCACCGCCGCTGCGGGGCGCCGTCTTCCGCGAGACATGGCTGCCCCGCTCGGTGGAGGCGCTGTTCCGGCTGACCGCCGAGACCATGCCGCAGGACCTGCCGGGCACCCTCGACGACTATACGGTGACCGAACTCGTCGCCCTGATGCTGCAGGAGAACGGCGTGGAGCCGGGCGCCGCGGCCCTGCCGTCCGATCCCACCCTGATGGCCGGCCTGTCGCCGGGATGGAGCTCGTTGGGCGGTGGCCTCTCGCCGGGCGCGTCCCTGCCACCGTGGCCGGCCCCGTGGAACCCCCTGGACACCATGCAGCCGGTCACCGACGAGATGCTGCACGATCCGCCGGCCGAGGACTGGCTGCTGTGGCGGCGCACCTATGGCGCCTACGGCTTCAGCCCGCTGGATCGGATCGACAAGAAGAACGTGGCTGACCTGCGCGTCGCCTGGTCGTGGGCGCTGCCGCAGGGCCCGAACGAGTCGACGCCCATCGTGCACGACGGCGTGCTGTTCGTGCACGGCTACGGCGATCGGGTCCAGGCGCTCAACGCCGCCAACGGCGACTTCCTCTGGCAGTACACCCGGCGCCTGCCCCGCGACGTCTCCCCGAGCCTGAAGCGCGGGATGTCGATCCACGGCGACCGCCTCTTCGTCCCGACCTCCGACGCTCACGTCGTGGCGCTCGACGCGAAGACGGGCAACGTCGTCTGGGATACGCAGGTCGGCGACCTCGACGCCGGTCTGCGGATGACCGGCGGGACGCTGGTGGCGCGCGGGAAGGTGATGGTCGGCACCATGGGGCGGCACGCGGGCGGCAACTACGTCGTGGCCCTCGACGTCGAGACCGGCGAGGAGGCGTGGCGCTTCGGAACCATACCGGCGCCGGACGATCCCGGCGGACACACCTGGAACGGCATCCCCCATGTCGAGCGCAACGGCGCCTCGGTGTGGATCCCCGGCAGCTACGACCCGGTCAGCAACCTGGCGTTCTTCGGCACCGGCAACACCTACGACACCGCGCCGCTGCGCGATCCGACAGGACCGCCCGGCACCAACAACGACGGGCTGTACCTCGACGCGACACTGGCCCTGAATCCCGACACGGGAGAACTCGCCTGGCACTTCCAGCACCAGGCCAACGGGCAGTGGGATCTCGACTGGGCGTTCGAGCGGCAGATCGCGGAGCTGCCTTTCGGCGGCGAATCGAAGAGTGTCGTCGTCACCATCGGCAAGCAGGCGATCTTCGACTTCGTGGAGACGGCGACCGGCGAGTACGTCTCGTCCATCGACCTGGGCCTGCAGACCGGCATCACCTACATCGACCCGGTCACCGGCCGCAAGACGCAGGATCCGACCCTGATTCCGGGCGACGGCGAGACCAAGCGGCTCTGCCCGCACGTCGGGGGCGGCCGGAGCTGGCAGCCGACCGCCTACGACCCGGGCACGCACATCGCGTACATTCCGATCATCGAGGCGTGCATGGACCTGGTGCCCGTCGGCGAAGGCGAACGCGGCAGCCTGACCACCGGCGTCCGCTGGACGGTCCGGCCGCGGCCGGAGAGCGACGGGCGGTACGGACGGCTGGAAGCCATCGACCTGGCGACCGGGGAGACCGCGTGGATTTCGCGCCAGCGCGCGCCGCAGACCACCGCCGCGCTTGCCACCGCTGGCGGCCTGGTCTTCGCCGGCTCGCTCGACCGGCGCATCAGCGCCTACGACGCCGCCACCGGCGACCGGCTCTGGGCGACGCGGCTAACCGAAGTGCCGAACGCCCCCCCGATCACCTACGCAGTGGACGGGCGGCAGTACGTCGCCGTCATCGTCGGCAGCGGCGGTTACCTCACGCGCGCCTACTCGATGCTGGCCCCGGAGATCCGGAACCCGCCGGACCGCGCCGCGGCGCTGTTCGTGTTCGCACTCCCGGATGATGACGCCACGGTCTCGAACGCACCGTAGCCGATACACTGTACCAATCACACGCGAACGAAGGAGAAGCAGCATGCGGAACCTGAGAATCGCCCTCATCGCCATCGTCGTCGGTCTGCCCTTCGCGCTAGGGGGGTGCGCCGCCGAGACTCCCGCCCCGGCCGCGGAGGAAGCGGCCGTCGACGCCGCCGGTCCGCGCGATCCCTTCGTGGGAACGTACGAGCTCATCGGACGCAACGTGAAGGACGAGAACGGCGAGTACGTCCCGGTGGAGGACTTCAACTCGCTCGGCTACATCACCTACAGCGACCGGGGGTACATGGCCGTCAACGTCATGCCTCTGGACCGCGAGCCCTTCGCCGACGGCAGCAACCCGACGCCGGAGGAGGTGCAGGTGGCGCTGCAGGGCTACACCGGGTACTACGGCCCCTTCTCCGTCCACGAGGACGAGGACGGCGGGTACCTGATCCACCACCGCACCGGGCAGATCAACCCCGGCGGCGAGGTGGACGCCAAGCGCTACTACGACCTCGTGGACGACAAGCTCATCCTCACCCCCGCGTCCGACACCGGGATGAAGCACGACGCCAACCGCCAGGTCGTGTGGCAGCGGCTGCCGGACGTGGAGCTGTCGGAGGAGGCGCAGCGTTTCCTCGGACACCGCGAGCTCCTGTACACCACCCGATACACGGTGCAGGACGGGGAGCCGGTCGAGGACGGCGAGCGGAACGAGAGCCGCGCCGGGTCGGTCATTCTCTACACGCCGACCGGCCATATGATGGTGCACCTGATGGCGCGCGAGGGTCGCACCCCGTACGCGGGCGACACCCCGACCCCGGAAGAGTCCATGGCCGCCTACCGGACCTATGGCGGGTACTTCGGACGCTTCACCGTCCATGAGGACGCCGACCCGATATACGTCGTCCACCACCAGGAGGGCAGGTCACGGCCGACCACCGGGGTGACCGACGCCGAGCGGCTCTACCAGTTGGACGGCGACGTCCTGCGACTGGGCGGCCGGCCGAGCGAGAACGAGGACGGCGACCTCGCGGGCGGACACCTCTACTGGGAGCTGATGCCGCACCGGGAGGAGTAGACGGGCCGGCGCGGAACTGAAACGCCACGCACCCGCCCTGATCCGATCGTCGCCGAAGATGCGGAACGCGCAATGGACTGCCGTCCTCCTGCTGGCGGCACTCCTGCCGTCAGGGATCGGGTGGGCGTCGGAAGGGCGCGGCGCGCACCAGGGCGGCGACCCGCGGAAACCGGTCGAGGAGCGGACGGACGCGCCGGTCGAGGAGCTGGGCCGCGCGCTCGGAATGACGCCGTCCGAGATCGAGGCCCTGGGGTTGTCGCCCGCCGAGATGCAGCGGCTGCTCGCAGGATTCACCGAGGAGACGGTGGTCGTCGGCTCCCGCGCGCAGCCGCGCAGCGCCACCCAGTCGGCGGTCCCCGTGGACGTGTTGTCGGCCACCGACCTCGTCAGCCCGGGTGCGGGCGATCTGAAGGACCAGCTCCGTACCGTCATCCCGTCGTTCAGCACCAACTCCCAACCGATCAGCGGCGTATCGACGGTGGTCCGTCCCGCCATGCTTCGCAACCTGGCCCCGGACCATACGCTGGTCCTCGTCAACGGCAAGCGCCGTCACCGCTCGTCGATAGTCGACTGGCACGGCGGCAACGGCGTGGCGTTCGGCTCGCAGGGCCCCGACATCTCCGCCATCCCCCCGATTGCGTTGCGGCAGGTCGAAGTGCTGCGGGACGGCGCGGCGGCCCAGTACGGCTCGGACGCCATCGCCGGCGTGATGAACTTCCAGCTCAGGGACGCCCGCTCCGGCGGTTCGATCGAGCTGAACACGGGGATGTACCGCGCCGGCGACGGGGAGTCGACCCGGTTCGCCGGCAACGTCGGCCTGCCGCTCGGCGCGACCGGTTTCGCCAACCTCAGCCTGGAGTACGGCAACGCGAACCTGACCGACCGGTCCGCGCCGCGCCGCGATGCGATGACGTTGATCGCGGCGGGCAATCCGCACATCGGTTCCGACCATCCGCAGGCGTGGGGCGACCCGGACATCGACGACGACCTGAAGACGTTCGGAAACTTCGGTTACACGCTGCCCGCCGGCCTGCAGGTGTACGCCCACACGAGCTACGCCCGCAAGAAGGTCTCCTACGGCGTCTTCTTCCGCAACCCGAACACGCGCCTCGGCGTGTACAGCATCGACCGCGGGCGCACGCTGCTGGTCGGCGACGTGCTGGCGGCGAACGGCATGGGCTCGGCGAACTGCCCGACGGTCGCCGTCACCGGCCACGTACCGGACCCGGTCGCCCTCCAGCAGGTGTCGGACGACCCGAACTGCTTCACGTTCCAGGAGCTGTTCCCCGGCGGCTTCACCCCGCAGACGGGAGGCACGGCGGCCGACGCGTCGCTCGTCGGCGGGGTGCGCGGCTTCGCGGCCGGCGGATTCGACTGGGACCTGAGCGCCTCGCTCGGGATGCATCGAACCGACCACTTCGTCCACAACACGATCAACGCCTCGCTCGGTCTGATGTCGCCCACCGCGTTCGACATCGGCAGGAACCGACAACGGGACGTCAACGTGAATTTCGACGGGTTGTACGCGGTCACCGACAGGGTGAACATCGCAGCCGGCGCGGAATGGCGGGAAGAGCAGTACGGCCTGCGTGCGGGCGACCGTGCGGGGTGGACGATCGGCCCGTACGCAGCGCAGGGCTTCATGGGCGGCTCCAACGCCGTCTTCGCCTACAGCCCGGCGCAGGCGGGCACGTGGAGCCGCCACAACGTCGCGGCCTACGGCGACCTGGAGGTGACCGACCCCGGCGACGCGTGGACGCTGGGCGCGGCGATCCGCATCGAGGACTTCGAGGACTTCGGAACGACGACCAACGGCAAGGTGTCCGGCCGCGTCGGCTTCGTGCGCGGCAGCGTCAGCACCGGCTTCCGGGCGCCGACCCCCGGCCAGCAGCACGGCCTCCACATCCAGAGCTGGTTCGACCCGACGGTTGGCGATCTGGTCAACAACGCGGTCATACCGTCGATCTCGCCGGTAGCGCTGCTGCGCGGCGGTGCGCCGCTCGGGCCCGAGAGATCCGTCAGCTACACCGCCGGCGTCGTGTTCGGCACCGGTCCCTTCACGCTCACGGCCGACTACTTCCGCATCGACGTGTCCGACCGGCTCGGCATCACCAGCAACTTCGTCCTGACGCCGGCGGAGATCGCCGAGGTCGTGGCCGGGGGATTCGAGGCGGCGCAGAGCGTGCGGAACTACCGGTTCTTCACCAACGCCTTCTCCACGACATCGCAAGGCGTCGACGTCGTGTCGACCTGGACGCCGCTGGCGCTGCGCGGGAACACGGTCATCAGCGGCGTCTTCAACCACACCGACACCGAGGTGACGAACAACGCCAGGGGTCTGCTCGACGGCCGGCGGCTCGCCGAGTACGCCTACGCCCTGCCGCGCACGCGCTGGAACGTCGGCGTCACGCAACGCGTCGGACGGGCGAGCCTGCTGGGCCGCCTCAGCTACTACAGCGGTTGGTACGACTACGACAGCGGCTACGGAACGATCTTCGATCCCGCGGGCGGGCTGGAACAGGGCTTCTTCGACGGCCGGCCGATCGTCGACCTGGAGCTGAGCGTCCCGCTCGGGCAGGGAACGACACTGGCCGTCGGGGGACAGAACGTCTTCGACACCTACTCGCAGGTGTCGGTCATCGCAAACGCCGTCGGCGAGCAGTACAGCGAGTACATGCCGTGGGGATACAGCGGCGCGTACTACTACGCACGCATCGGCCTACGACTGGGGCAACTGATTACGGACTGACGGTGACGGTCACGTCCTCGTGCACCGCCAGGCCGCCATCGTGGGCGAGGCAGCGGAGCACGTAGGTCCCCGGCTCGCTGAACGTCGCGTGGACCACCCAGTTGCCGTCCTCCGGGACCTCGGGCGGCGCCCACCCGGGTGCCCACGGCGAGTCCGCGCCCTCGCGGTAATCCTCCCAGACCTCGAACTGCGGGGGATCGAACGTGACGCGGTCCTCGCCGCGATAGACGATCCAGGCGACGCGGAGGCCGCTGGCGCTGTTCGGCGTTCCCGCCCCGCCGCGGCCGAGCCGCCAGCTCGGGGGCGGCATCGCCCGCCGCTTGGGCACGCCGTCGTCGCTGGCCACGGCGGTCAGGACGACCGGCTCGCCCACCCTGACCTCACGGACTGAATCGCCCTCGACGTCGAGCACGGGCCGCTCGTTGCCGAAGATGTTGTAGGCGCCGCCGGCCGGACCGCCGGCGCCGTTGTTGTTCATGATCGCGATGTCGTTGAGGAAGTAGTCGGGGTGCAGCGTCGCGTAGGCGCGCTCGGTCTGCCCGTTGCTGGTCAGCGTCCAGACGACCTCGCCGTCCCCGAAATCCGCCGGCACCCGCACCCGGAAGACGTGCCGGTTGCGCCGCGGCTGGAAGTGCGTCGGCTGGCCGCGATCCGGGCCGCCCGGATCGAGCCGGTTGCCCGGCCCGATCGGGACGTCGAGCTCCTGGTCCCAGTTCCGGTTCATGTAGCCGAAGACGAGGTTGAACGTCCCGTCCTCGTTCTGCTCCCAACCCTCGTAGGCCGGCGCGATACTCTGGTCGGTCTGCGGGTACACCTGCCCTGCGGCGGGCGCGACGGCGAGGGCCAGTCCCAGGACCATGGCCGTCATCACGTACACCGCCGCGGCCGGCAACCAACGGGACGGCGCCGCCGGCACCCCGCGGGCAGCCGCCAGAACCGGCGACGTCCGGGCCGGCGCCGCCGGCCGCATGCGCCCCGGAGTCAGCCCCACGCACATCGTCACTGCCCCCCGTCGTTGTCGTCGTCCGTCGCCGACGAGAGTCCCGGCAACTCGGCGTAGCCGCACAACGGGCACCCGATCGTCGTCTCGCCCGGCTGCAGGCCGAGCCGCTCGCGGCGCGTCGCCATCTCCGCGGCGAACTCCTCGTCGTCGAGGAACACCGCCTGCCCGATGTTGATCATCATGTTGTCGATCGAGCGATGGCCGAGGCCGGACCAGTTGCGCGGGTCGGAGACGTTGGGGTTGGTCGGGGTGTTGTCGAAGTAGCCGGTGATGCGCAGGATGGTGCCCCGCGGCAGCAGCGGCGCGTGGTCGTCCTCGAAGGTGTAGACGCGCACCCAGTTGTGGTTGTAGCCGGCGCAGCTCAGCGTCTCGATGGTGTTGTTCCAGATGGCGTCGAGGCACATCCGCACGCCGGCGGCGTGCATGTGCGGCTCGTACACCGTCATCTTGGTGTGCTCCATCAGCGTGCTGAACGCCTCGAACTTCTGATCGGCCTGCAGCGGCCTGATGTCGAGGTCGAGCGTCGCCGGCCCGATGATCTGCACCGTCCGCGCCGGCTCGTAGCCTTCCGGATGGAACTTCAGGCCGATCTCCAGGTGCGCGCGCGTGTGGCGGCCGTTCGAGTGCAGGTGGGCGGAGGGGAACGTGATCTTCGAACCCGCCTTGAGCAGCTTGCCGGAATCGGGGTGGAAGACATCGGCGTTGCGGCCTACCTCGTGCACCGGCCAGAACCCGGCCTCCGCGACCGGCCTGCCGTCGGGACCGACCGGCGAGATGACCAGGTGGTGGATGACGTAGAGCCCGCCGATGGTGTCGCGCTCCGGGGGTCCCTCGAAGGTGTTGACCTCGCGCATCTCGATGGCCGAGACGTAGCGGTCCTCCGTCAGACCCGTCTCCGTCTCGCCCATCGGGCCCCACCAATCGGGGGCGGTCGGCGCCACCTCGATCTCGGGGGACGTGAGCACGAGATCCGGCTCGCCGATCTCCCACCCGGACGCATCGGCCGCCACGGCTTCCGCGGTCTGCTCGACGGGCTCGCCGCGCGGCGCCCCGTTGTCGGCCCACTCGGCGATGGCCGCAATCTCCGCGGCGCTCAGGGAGACGTCGCCCTTGTAGTGCTGGATGCCGATGTCCTTCTCGATGTACCAGGGCGGCATCACGTCCGGCTTGCCGACGCGGCCGGTGCGGTACTTCATGGCCCGCGCCCACGGGCGCGCCTGCTCGTAGGTGAGCAGCGACATCGGGGCCACGGACTCCGGGCGGTGGCACTGCTGGCAGCTCCGCTCGAGGATCGGCGCGATGTCCTTCGCGTAGGTCACGCCGTTCTCGGCCCCCTCCGAGGCGAAGGCGGGGGCAGCGAGCAAGCCTGCGGCCACGACGGCCGTCAGGGTCCGGAGCAGTACGGACGTTTTGCGGGCGATCGGCAGACGCAGCATGGAATCCCTCCTCAACGAATCGCCGGACGATGACAAGTCACCATCGTAGTCGGGCGGCAGGTCCTTTATCAACGAAATCTCGCCGCGCCCGCACGCGTCTCGGACCCAGGCCGCACCCGGCAGGACCGGCGGCTCGTGCGGGACGAGTTCCGCCGGTCCCCGCTGAGCACTTCGGAACACTACTGGCCGTTCAGGATCCGCAGGAAGTCGACGTGCGACCCCACCAGGCCGTGCACGCCGACGTGCCGGGCCACGTCCAGCCCGAGCCGCTCGATGGTCGCGGCCAGCGCCCGCATGTTGTCGTTCACGGGAGGCGGCTCGGCGCTCGGCAACCGCGGCGAGTAGAGGTCCGCGTTGACCAGGATCCGCTCCGCCGGCAGGTGTACGACCAGCATCGTCCCCACGTGGCCGACGTCCGGCACGGCGTGGACGTTCATCACCCGCTCGCCGTCGGTCAGCGTGTAGCCGTCGCTCACCAGCTCCAGCGCCGGGATGCGGTTGGGCGCAAACCACGGCATCAGGCTCGACAGGATGTCCGGCTCCAGCGAGCGCGTGCCCGGATGGAGGAACACGTCCAGGTAGAAGTCGCGGTTCGCCTCGTGCGTGACGACCGCGGCGCTCTGCGCGACGTAGGTCCGCAGGCCGCCGGCGTGGTCCACGTGGTGGTGCGTGTTGACGACGTAGCGGATCGGCTTGTCCGGCACGCGCCGCCGCAGCTCGGCGATCACCGCGAGCGAGCGCGCCTCGCTCTGCGGCGCCTCCACCACGGCCAGGAAGTCGTCGAACTCCACGCCGATGCTGTGGTGGCTGCCGCCCGACACCCGCCACACGCCCGGCGCCATCTGCGTCGACCGGGCGACGACGGGGGGCACCGTTGCCTCCAGCACGGCGTCCGGCACCACCGGCTCCCGGTCGATGTCGAGGTTGGGGTGCACGCCGGTCACCGTGATCTCCATCCAGTTGTGGCCGGGATTGAGCCGTGGATCGCCCTGGTGCGAATGCAGCACGGTCGGGAACATCACGCCGTCGAACTCCTGGTACGCCGTGTAGCGGTGGTCGTAGATCATGTCGCCGAAGTACGGGTTCGGCACCCAGGTCAGGACCCGCTCGACGAGGTTGTCCTCGTTGATGGTGCCGTTGACGCGGAACCTGCCCAGCGCGGTGAACGACACGATGGTCAGCGGGCGCCCCTCGAGCACCAGACCGGTCGCGGAAGCGTCGTCGGCTTCCGCCGCCGCCTTCAGGAAGCCGTGCGGCGACATCCAGATGTCGAGCTGGCGGATCTCGGCGTTGGCCGGCTGCGGCACCGGGTCGTCCCCGGCGAGCGTCCAGGTATGCTCGCCGAGGGTGAAGAAGACGCGCTGCTGCTCCCCCTGCAGCGGCGTGCCGCCGCCGAGCGCGGGATAGTCGCCCTGACGGCGCGTGTAGATCTCGTACGACGCGCGATGGTCGTAGCTGATGGTGCGGTCGTAGGCGGTCACCTCGAAACGCGGCCAGTCGTCGGCCGGCGTGTGGCTCTGCCCCATGTTGGCCACCCACCCGCTCCCGGAGTACCGGATCGTGCTCACGTCGCCCATCGTCTCGGCAGCGGCCTGCAGCACCTCGTCGACGTCCTGTGCCGCGGCCGGCGCCGCCAGGACGCACCCTGCGGTCAGCAGAGCAAGCGTTCTGCGCATTGGTTCCCCCCGCAATCTGCAAGTGTCTGTGGAGCCGGATGATAGTCCGCGGTCCGAGACACCGACAAGGGCGCGCTCGTCGAGGGCAGGGCTGCGAAACCGCCCCCGCACGCCCCTGCGCGGGCGTATAATTTGGAGAACCGACCGTCACGAACGAAGCCAGGAAAACGGCCGCAAGGCCCAGTTGGGAGGTGTCAGATGACTCGGCCCTGTTTCGCCGCCGCGCTCGGCGTGCTCGTGCTGCTCGCGCTGGCCCCGGCAGGCGCCGCCGGGCAGGACGGCCAGCGGACTCCCTGGGGCGATCCGGATCTCCAGGGGACCTATACGAACAAGACCATCACGCCGCTGGAGCGCCCCGAGGCGCTCGGCGACAAGGCCTTCCTCACCGACGAGGAGGTCGCGGAGCAGGAGCAGGCGCGCGTCCAGCGCAACCAGGATCTGCTGGAGGCGCCGCCGCGGCGCACCGTCGCAGGCGGGAACGTCGGCGGCTACAACAACTTCTGGCTGGACGGCGGCACGCGCCCGACCAACCGCACCTCGCTGATCGTCGATCCGCCGAACGGCCGGCTGCCGGCGCGGACCGCCGACGCCGCGGCGCGCAAGGCCGCACACGACGAGGCGTATCCGGTCGAGGGCCCGTTCGACTCCTGGGAGGACCTGGAGCTGAACGACCGCTGCCTGGTCTGGTCGGCCGGCCCGCCGATGCTGCCCAGTGCCTACAACAACAACTTCATCGTCCTGCAGACGCCCGACCACGTGGTGATCTACGCCGAGATGATCCACGACACCCGCATCATCCCGATCGACGGGCGCGGCCATGTGCCGGCGAGCATCCGCCAGTGGCACGGGGACGCGCGCGGCCACTGGGAGGGCGAGACGCTGGTCGTCGAGACCACCAACGTGCGGAAGACGACGGCCAACGCCGGCGCGGTCGGCGGCGACCCGGTCCTGCTCCGCATGGCGAGCGGCGGGACGGAAGACACGCTCACCGTGACCGAGCGGTTCACCCGGAGCGGCCCCGACAGCCTGCACTACGAGTTCACCGTCGACGATCCGACCCACTTCTCGCAGGCCTTCTCCGGGGAGTTCCCCTTCACGGCGTTCCCGGCCGACGAGCTGCCGTTCCTCTTCGAGTACGCGTGCCACGAGGGGAACTACAGCATGACGAACATCCTCGGCGGCGAGCGCGCCCAGGAGCGGGCGACCGACCAGCCGTAGGCATCCCGGCTCTCGGCGAGAGCAGCATCCCACGCTCACCGGCGGGGGGGGGGGCACCCCCCCCCCGCGGCCGCGGGGGAGGGCGGGGGGGCGCCGCCGCCGGGCGAGGACACAAAGCACGCACACGCAAGAAATAGGGGAGAGTGTATG
>VXME01000101.1 GCA_009861545.1 Acidobacteriota bacterium
CTGCGGAGGCATCGAACTGGCTCCGCCCCTACCCACACGTGTTTGAGGAGATTCGCCAGATCGCTCTCATCATCGACACGAAGTGGAAGCGGATCACGCGGATCGACGATCCCAAACAGGGCGTGAGCCAAGCCGATGTCTACCAACTGATGGCCTATGGCCGGCTATACGACTGTCCGAATGTCGTGCTGCTGTATCCTCATCACGGCGGGCTGCCGCCCGATCCGATCGTGCAGCAGTATTCAATCGCGGAGCGGGGCGCGAGGGAGAGCCTTTTCGTGGTCACCCTCGACGTCACCGGACCACGCCGGAAGCACGAGACTGCCCTCAGAGACCTGGTATTGGATCGCCTGACTGCCGTCGTTGCTGCCTGAGTAGCAGGACTTTGTGCTTGGGATCAGCATGGGGGGCTGCGGCCGGGCCTTGGACAACGTCTTCGTCAAGCGGCTCTGGTGGTCTGTGAAGTACGAGGAGGTGTACTTGAAGGACTGCGCGTCCGTGCCGGAGGCCCGTTCGGGTGTTGGGCGCCATTTCTCTGTTTCTACAATTACGTACGCAGGCACCAGGCTCATTCTTGCCAGGCGGCGATTCGCTGCACGTCCTCTATCGCCCTCTGCATGAAGTCGCTCAGGCCCGGGTATTGGAGATCGGCATTCCTGGTCAGATACAGCATCTCTCTTGCGCCCAGATCGCTCATGTCTTCATGCACGATCAAGCTGATGAAGAGGAGCCTCGCCTTTTGGAACTCCAGCAGGGAGATGGCTACGTTCTTCGCTTTGTCGTTGCCGCGTACGCCGAAAAGATAGAGCGCACGGTCGTTGTGCGTCAGAGACCAGTCCACGCCAACCGGGTAATCGGGTAGTGGGTAGTAGTCGGCAATCGGAGACAATGGTGTCAATTCTGTCGCGACATATTCATCGAGGTCGTCGTAGAAGCTGCTGCGAGGCACTTCCCGTGCCCAGTAGCGCATGTTGCACACTTTCTGTACACAGCCGGCAAACTGAAGCACGCCACGGTAGAGTGAATCCGCCGGTGCATCGAGATACAGATTGCCGGCGTCGTTTCGGATGTCGTTGTTGATAAGGATGCTGTCGAGAATCCGCCTGCGCGCCAGAGATGTCTCATCGAACGTATAGGAAAGACGCATCAGAGTCATGCCGAAGTCGCAAATGCGGATGTAGCCGTCGCCGAGCGGACTGCTCTGCAGATAGATATCCACCATGTCGCCGTCTTCGTGCAGAATGGGGACGATCAGTTGATGGCGTCCAGGGCGCCGTTCGTAAACATCGACACGTCCCGCGAGCTGCTGGTTCAACGTCGCGACGGCGTTCTCGATGTTCATTGGAACAGGACTCCTTGACTCAGCTCCGGGAACCAGGGATCGAGATTCGATACGCCGATGTCCTCGAAAAAGACCGCAAGGCCTTGTTCAAGGGTGCTGTACCGATCCGTAGGTTCCCGGTGCTTTTCTTGCGGCTGCAGGCTTCCCGATGCGATTTCCTGCTCGGTGATGCGGTGTATGTGCGGGCTGAAGAAATGCTCGTCTCCACCCTTGCTCAGCTCTCCGTGGGGACCGTTGTATCTGACTAATGTGACCGTTCCCAACGCAGGATCATCGCTTCGGTAGCGCAACCCGATGGAGAAGTTCTCGATGAACATGAGGTTCTGCCGAACGAAGACCAGGAATGTCCCGTCGCCTACTGATTCGGATCGAAGCTCCACGTCGCAACGGCGGTGCCCGTTCTGTTCTCGATATCCCTTCATGGGCGTCTTGGAGACGATCGTCTTGGGCACGCCAATGATCTGCGCAATCTCCTCGTCCGTCATCGTCTCACTGCTCTCGAAATGCCGCCAGCTTCGTGATGACGTCCCGGTCCAGTCCGGCCTTGCGCGTGACGGCCCGCAGGCGCTCGACGGTCTCGGCCAGTGGCCGGTCATCGAGTTCGTCGAAGTGGGAGATGCGAAAACTGCGCATCTCCCACCGGCCCTCGCCGTCCCGCGAATACCGGCCGGTTCCGTAGGCGCGCACGTGATAATGAAACAGCAGGGGAGCCAGTCTGAGGGCGACAGCTCGATCGGCTTCGCAGTTATGGATGCGGTCCCCGTCCTGGAGCCGGACGTTCACGATCTGGCGTTTGCCACCAACGGAAATCGGGACGCCGTAGAGCTGGCCGTGTTCACAGAAGGGGCCATACTGCTGCTCCTCGGAGTCCGCGATGGCGCCCGGAAAAGAGAGTAGGCGCGCCGCCTCGTTGCCTGCTTCCCGAAGTACGGCCTGGGCGTTGTCCTGGTACAAACGCTGTTGAATCCGAGCATGGGCGTTGCGCGCCTCGCTGTCCGCCTCGCCGATCCTCGCCGCGTGGAGCCGCTCGCGGACCCTCGTGACAGCCTCGTGGTCAACGACATGCGCGACGGCGGTGCTGCCCTCGCGCAGCTCGAGGAAACGGACGTGCTCTTTCTCGCCGAGAACGGTGGCAAGGTCTCCGAGGTACTCCGCGAGACGTGCCATGGGCAGTGTGGCGGGGGTGAACGAATCCTGGATCACGAACTCCAAGACTTGAGGATGCTCTCCCATTCCCACCACCTTTCGCTCTCTGATCGTACCAGGATCAGCGGCCTGTGTCAGCCGATCGTCTCGGCGGTTTCGGACGGTAGGAATAGCGTTGATCTCGACTCGCCGTCAAGCGTCGCAGTACGCGGCCGACTCACGGTGCGCCCGCCTGCTCACAGGCCAACTCGAACACCCGGGCGGTCATCCACCGCTTGAAGTCCTCGTTGTCCATGAACTGCTTGAACAGCTCGGCGTCGTCCTTGACCATGCCGGTCACGATTCGGGCGAGCACCTTGTCGTGCTCGATCCGGGCGTTGGCGTCGTCGGAATTCTCCCGGGCGTTCCGGAAGGCGGCGTCCGCGGCAACCTTGGCAGGGATCGTCTTCGTGATGAGCTCTCCGACGCGGTCGCGGTCGTCCCAGGCGATGTTGCCGAACAGATCGTTGAACGCCTGGAGGATGTTCGAGAGCCGGTCCAACTCGGGCTCGGGAATGTGGCCGCCGCCGCTGGTCGGTACCGGCTCGATCTCCGCGTCGTCGTCGGGCAGTAGGATCTTCTGCACCGCGCGCTTCTCGACGCGGTAGCTGTCCATGTCGATGGCGTCGAGGATGCCCTTCGACAGGTCCTCCTCCTCGGGGGCCGGCAGCTTCGAGATCAGGAAGTTCAAGAAGATCGAGCGCTTCTCCCACGCAGCGTTCGTGTAGGGCAGGACGCACGACAGGAAGCCGTAGGTCCGCACGAAGGCCTTGGCCTTGCCCTTGAAATCCACCTGTGCATCCTCGTCCAGCTCGTGCACGTAGACCGCCACGCAGACGTCGAGGATGGGATCGAGCTCGTCGCGGTCGGCCCCGCCGAGGTAGCGCTCTACGAGGTCATCGATCTGCTCGGGCGAGTAGACCTGGGCGCCGTCGAGGTCGGCCTGCAGATCGTGCAGCTTGTCCGGGTCGGTCTCGCTGGCCAGGATCGTCGTCGGGTAGAAGTCGGCGAAGGCGTCGCCGATGGTGTCGGCGTCGTTCAGGAAGTCGAGCACGAAGACATCGTGCTTCTTCGGGTGCGCCCGGTTGAGGCGCGAGAGTGTCTGCACCGCCTTGATGCCGGACAGGGTCTTGTCGACGTACATGGTGTGCAGCAGCGGCTCGTCGTAGCCGGTCTGGAACTTGTCCGCGCAGACGAGGAAGCGGTACGGGTCCGCCTGGATCTTCCGGACGATCTGGCCGGACGGAAAGCCGTTCAGCGACGCCTCGGTCACCTTCTGACCGCCGAACTCGGGCTCGCCGGAGAAGGCGACGACGGCGCGGAACTGGCTCTTGCGCTGCTGCAGGTAGTCGCGGATGGCATGGAAGTACTGGATCGCGCGCTCGATGCCGTTGGTGACCACCATCGCCCGCGCGGCGCCGCCGATCTTGTTTTTGGCGAGGACCTGCTCGTAGAAGTGGTCGACCATGATCTCGGCCTTCAGGCGGATCGCGTGGTCGTGGTCCTCGACGAAGCGCCGCAGCTTCTTCTGCGCCTTCTTGACGTCGAATTCCGGGTCGTCCTCCACGGTCTTGGCGAGCCGGTAGTAGCTGGCCACCGGCGTGTAGTGGGCCAGCACGTCCAGGATGAAGCCCTCCTGGATGGCCTGCTTCATGGTGTAGCTGTGGAAGGCGCGGTGCCGGACGGCGCCGTTGGGCTGCGGGTCGGGCGCGCCGAAGATCTCCAGCGTCTTGTTCTTCGGGGTGGCGGTGAACGCGAAGTAGCTGGCGTTGGGGAGCAGCTTGCGCGACTCCATCACGCGGTTGATCTGGTCCTCGTAGGACTCGTCCTCGCCTTGTTCGCCGGCTTTCCCGAGCACGGCCGAGATGGAAGCCGACGTGCGGCCGCCCTGGCTGGAGTGGGCCTCGTCGATGATGATGGCGAAGCGCCGGCTGCGCTGCTCGTTGCCGATCTCGTCGAGGATGAAGGGGAACTTCTGGACGGTCGAGATGATGATCTTCTTGCCCGCCTCGATGAAGTTGCGCAGGTCGCCGGACTGCTGCGCGCGCCCCACGGTCGCGCCGACCTGGGCGTACTGGCGGATCGTGTCGCCGATCTGCCGGTCGAGGATGAGCCGGTCCGTGACGACGATGATCGAATCGAAGACCGGGGCGTCGTCCCTCGCGAGGCCGATGAGTTGGTGGGCCAGCCAGGCGATGGAGTTGCTCTTGCCGCTGCCCGCCGAGTGCTGGATCAAGTAGCGGCGGCCCGCCCCCTGGGCCGCGGCGTCGGCCAGCAGCCGGCGAACGACGTCGAGCTGGTGGTAGCGGGGCCAGACCTGTGTCCGCTTCTTCTTGCCGGTCTTCTCGTCCTTCGCCTCCACCACCTGGGCGTAGTTCTCCAGGATGTTGGTCAGGCTCTCGCGGGCCAGCACCCGGCGCCACAGGTAGTCCGTCTTGATGCCGCTCGGGTTGGGCGGGTTGCCGGCGCCGTCGTTCCAGCCCCGGTTGAAGGGCAGGAACCAGGACGCTTTCCCCTTGAGGTGCGTGCAGAAGCGCACCTCGGCCTCGTCGACGGCGAAGTGGGCGATGCAGCGGCCCAGCTCGAACAGCTTCTCGCGCGGGTTGCGGTCCTTCTTGTACTGCTCGACCGCATCGGCTGCGGTCTGCTTCGTGAGGCTGTTCTTCAGCTCGAAGGTGAAGATGGGTAGGCCGTTGATGAAGAGGCCGATGTCGAGCGCCCGCTGCGCGTCGTCGCGGCTGTAGCGAAGCTGCCGGACGACGGTGAAGCGGTTCTGCTGGAAGCGCTCCTGTGCCTGCGGGTTCCCGGCCGACGGCGTGCCGTAGAACAGTTCCAGGTTGTGCGCGCCGTGCTTGACGCCGTGGCGCAGCACGTCGATGGTGCCGCGCTTGGAGATCTCGCCCTGCAGCCGCGCCAGGAACTTGCGCCGCGTCGGTCCGTCCACGTCCAGGGCCAGCGATTCGGCGGCCTCCGGCTGCGTAGCCCGCAGGAAGGCGGCGAGCTGGACCCGATCGACGCAATACTCGCGATCGTAGTCGTGGGGATTGCCGCCGATCCAGCCGACACCGCCGTAACCGGCGGGCGCCTCGGCAGCCCGGCCCTCCTTCCGCGGATCGCAGGGATGGCCGGCCAGCGCCGTGCAGATGAGACGTTCGAGACCGCGTTCGGACGTATCGGTGGCGTCAGCCATCGTGCTGTTTAACGGGAACTTCACGAAGCCTCTCGAACCGGAGGCCGGTCATACACATGCTCGCCCGCAATGGAACGATGCGCGAATCGCAGGCAGGCCTGGATGTCCTCGGGTTCCAGCTCGGGGTACTCCCGCAGGATCGTCTCCCCCGTATCTCCCGCCGCCAGCATCCCGAGTACATGCTCCACGGCTATCCGCATGTTCCGGATGATCGGCTTTCCCCCGAAGACGTCCGCCCGCACGGTGATGCGATCGAGCAGTTCCGCCTTGCCGCTCACGGGCCGCTCCATCAGTGGCCTTTATGCCGCTTCGCTCAGCGCGGCGGCGAATTCGTCGGGCCGCGACCAGCGTGCCAGCGTCGACAACGGCTCGACCAGCCGGAAGTCCTCGTCCGCCCAGACATCTGCGGTGTCGTCGAACAGCGAGACGAAACTCAGCGCCTCGGGCCCCGCCACGAGGTGATTCAGGTCGTGCCACGCGGCGAGTACGTGCTCCGAGACCCTGTGCGCCGCGGCGCGATTGCCGGTACTCAGGACCTGAACCAGTGAGCTGCGCCGCTCGGTGCGCACGTGGAAGTCGACCGTCCAGCCGCGGCCGGACCGGCCGACCAGCTTCTCGGCCCGTTCGAATGCGAGTTCGCGCTCGTTGAGGAAATCGGCCACCTCGTCCGTGATCGACTCGACCGCCTGCGTGCGGAATGTAAACCACAGGTCCGACACTCGGAGCGCCGCCTGCGCAACTCGAGTGACCACCTGCGCCAACTCGTCTCCGGGCCGACATCGCGCCTGCAGCATCCCGCGGTAGAACTCGATTCCGTGCGTCACGCAGGCGTCTTCGATAAGCCGGGTCTGTTTCGGCGAACGGCGGAGGGCAGCCGACTGCATGCGAAGCCAGCCGGTCGTTTCGGCAAGATCGCTGACCGTGACGGTGTCGCCGTTGACCTTGCAGAACAGGTCGATGTTGTCGCCGTCCGGATACAGATATGGAGTGCGGATTCGCTGGTAGTCGCCGTGGTCCGAGCACGTGAACAAGGCTCCGATCCTGCGCTGCAGGTCCTGACACGCATTGCTGGCGTTCATCGCCACCGCATCACCGCTTGAGGCGTCCGGCGACGCAGTTCGTCTTCGCGGCGCGAAGTCGGGCCAAGTCTCTTCAGCCACTCTTCCATTCGAAACGGACCTCGAGCTCCCGCAGCATGCGGAAGGTGTCCCACGTGGCTACGTTGAATTCGTGACACACGTTCCCCAACGGCACGCGCCGCTTGACGTCCGGGCTATATTCCTCGTGCGTAACCACCACGGCGCCGTGCGCCTTGGCATACGCCGCCAGCCAGCCATCGGCTGCCGCCGCAAACTCGGCCTTGGCTTCGCGTCGAAACTGAGCGTTTCCCTGAACCCAGGCCATCACGTCCCCGAACGCATCGGCCACTGCCGGGTCGGCCGAGGAAACGAACAGCGCCGTCGGGCTGTCTCTCACCCACTTCGACAACGCATCGCGACCTCTCAGCAACTCGCTACGCACTCTGTCGATGCTAAACACCCGCTCCCGCGCGGCGTAGTGACGCAGGCATTCCCAGAAACCCGGACACAGATCCAGGCCATAGTAGCGCCGATGCGCCTCGATGAAGATGTTCGCGTCGAGCGCGAACACGCGGTCCTTCACGTTGTCGGATCCAATGAGCGCACAAAGGTGTCGAACGTGTCACCGCGCAGGCCCGTGAGGGCGTACGCCTCGCGATACGACAGGCGGCCTTCCTTGACGGCGCGACTGACCGCCGCCCCGAATCGACGGCCGATGCGGACGTTCTGACTGTTCCAGAAGTTGCCGCCGGAAGTCTCGTCGGGTTTGCGAGCCGCATGCTGCTGGTAGGCGTCGTAGAACTGCCGGAACTCCTTCCCGTCGATCAAGCGCAGGCGCAGCGCCCGGTGGGCGGCGACCAGCACGCTGACCTTGAACCGCCTAGCAATAGCCTGTAGCGATTCCTCGATCGTTCCGACTCGCCTCCAACGTGCGGTCAGCTCCTTCTCGGCGACCAGAAACTCTGCCGCGGCGCTGTTGCAGAACCGTTCCGCGTCGTGACCGGACGACGACATCGCATCGACGCTGGACACGCCCGTTGCGCCCACGAACACGTGCGCGAGCTCGTGTGCCAACGTGAACATCTGGGCCGCCTTGAAGTCCGCACCGTTGACGAAAATGAGCGGTGCGTAACGGTCGACCAAGGCAAAACCCTGGAATTCTCCTCTGTCGAGCTTGCGGTGCGTGTCATTGCCGACGATGCCGTTGAATACCACCAGAACGCCGCTCGCTTCGACCCGATTCCGCAAATGGCGCAGGGCCTCGGTCCACGAGCGCTGGCGCGAGCCCCAGTCAATCGACAGTTCGAGCTGTTCTCGCATTGCCGCCGCCGCCGTCGCGGGTGTCGCGTCCCGGCCGCAGCAGCCGACGAGAGCCAAGGGATCTGCGCCGTCCTCGATCAACTCGTCGCGCATCCACGCCTGCCGACGCGCCATGAGGTCCACGGTCTCAAGAAGATCCGGGCTCGGCCGCAGGGGGCGCTCACCGCCCGCTGCCCGAAAATCCGGTATCGGCAGATCATCGTCCGGCGGTTTACGCAGGTAGAGGTAGCCGAGCGGGGTGTGAGTGTGGTGCGCCAGTCTGTCCGCCTGGGACATGCTGATCTTTCCGGACCGTTCCCACTCCACGACCCGAGCCGGTCTGACTCCGACCTTGGCGGCGACCGTCTCCATCCCGAGGCCGGCCCGTTCGCGTGCCCAGCGCAGCACGGTGGGCTGCAACGTCGTCTGCGCGCGGCGACCGCTCACGGTTGTGCCTCCCGCTCCTCCGGGCCGTTGCGCTCGATTTCCTTCATGCGCCCAACTCCGAGATCCCAGTGGTTCCGCCCTTGGTGTAGAGCACGTCTCCGACTGCAGGCTTCACCCGCTGGCAGAAGGTCGCCGTAGCGCACGCATGGAACGCCGGACTCTCGCTCGTCCTCCTTGGTACCACCGCCTCCCTTGAAGAGCCGGCCGAAGCGGCCGAGGTGCCGTGCCTCCCCAGTGCGCCGGGACCGCTCCCAGCTCCTCCACGCCAGAGTCCTTGTAGGCCGGATACGGCTTGAGCCTGGCGGCCATCACATCAACCGAAGAGGGTGTCGCATACTGCCTGCTTGGGCAAGCCGAGGAACGCCGCCACATCGGCGATGATCGCGTTCAGCGTGCCGATACGTACGTCCCGATGCCGCGGTACGGTCACCTGATGATCCTCGCCTCGTGCCGTCAGCGTCACGGTCATGTGACTGCCCCGGGTCCGAGTCACGCGGTAGCCGTAGTGACGGGCGAGCCGCCGGGCGACCTCGGTGCCCGAGAGGTCGCGAGGCAGCTTCATACCGCGATGGCCTCGTCCCGGACCAGGTGCAGGCGGATCACGCGTGGTGCCCCGTCCTCATCGAAGTGGCAGAGCACGGCGTCTCTCGCCATTTCCTTCAGATCGTCCCAGTTCTCTCCCTGCGTGTAGATACTGTAGCCGAGCGCTTTGGCGTCGTATCCGCCTTCGACCGCTTCCGTGACCTCGAAGATGATCTCCGCTGGCCGCGCCCGCGACTCTGCCGATGGATTGTCAGTCACTGCCCGCTCCCGTTGCGCTCGTCTTCGTCACGTCGAGGCCGGTTCGCCGTGGCCCAGAATCTCCGCCAACAGCCCTTCCGTCTCCCTCTCCAACGCCAGAATATCAGCCCGGATCTCCCTCAGAGACCGCATCGGCTTCGGCTTGTAGAAGTACCGCGTGAAGCTGATCTCGTAGCCGATCTTCACGCTGTCGGCCTGGTTCCACGCGTCGGCCGCGTACGGCAGCACCTCGCGCCGCAGGAACGCCTCGATGCCGCCCTCCTCCTGCAGCGGGATCTGCTCCGTGTCGCGCAGGTCGGTATCCGGCTCGTACTCCATGTCCTGCACGTTGGGCGAGAAGCCGTCGAGGTAGGCGTGGAAGTCGGCCGTGAGCTGCTGGCGGCTGGCCCGGGCCCGCAGGTCGCGCAGGGTGAACTTCGAGGTGTTGTAGAAGGCTTGGCCCGCCGCCTGCCGCAAGGCAGCGTCCTGCGTGACTACACCAGTGTCGTCGAGCAGAGCCTTCGTGTTGAGCACTTCCTGCTTGCTGTCCTCCAGCACCGCGTCCAGCCGGCGCAGGACGGTCATCGGCAGGATGACGTCGCGGTACTTGCCGCGGACGTAGAGGTCGCGGAGGACGTCATCGGCGATGCCCCAGATATAGTTCGCGATCCAGTTCAGGTCGGCGTTGCTCGTGGCCATGGGAATCCGTGCCGCCGGCGATCCTGCGGTTCGATTCAGCGGGTTGCCCGTGTTGGGGATAGTACACGGGACGCGGCTCCATCGGGCGCGAAGACGTTGTCGCTCCGGCCGGCCGCGACGCGAGAAGCGCCGTCGGCGCGTCACATGCCCCAGACGTCGATGACGACACCTTGACGTGACGTCTTCCGGTGGCGAAATACCTTCTCGTCCCAACTCCGGCCCTCGGCGTCGCGGTCGATGATCACCAGGTGCCCTTCCTGCGCCGCGCAGCGGTCCATGTAGGCCGCGGTCTGCTCCAGGCCCTCCGCGATGGTTCGTTCCAGGCTGCCGTGCAGCAGCTTGCACTCGATCACGATCTTGTCGACGCGCCGGGCTGTCCCGCCGCCGGCGTGGGAAGGTCCATCGCGTGGACCGCGCTCCGACCCACGGGGGTCGCGCGGCCAGACGATCAGCAGGTCCGTGCGGCCCCGTCCCAGGCCGTACTCCCGCTCGATGCGCCCGCCGCTGTTGACCACGCGCTGCAGGAACGCCTGCAGCAGCAACTGCGGCCACGCCTCCTGATACTGGAACCGTTTCGACCAGTGCTCCGAGTGCTCCCGGAAGAACGTCTGGAACGCCGCCACGAGCGCGGCGACGTTCAGTCCGCCGTCGGTGTCGACGTACCATGCCGTCTCCTGGTCGAATTCCTCCTGGACCACCCAGGTCAGCTCGCGCGGTACCACCTCGGCATAGATTGGGTTCGCGATGCGCACCGGCCTGTCCCGCGCGAGGAGGCCGAGGTCCCGGATGTACTCCAGGTCGCGGTCGGTGAAGGTCCGCGCCTCCGCCCCACTCAGCAGCGGCTCGATCACCCGGCGCACGCGGTCCTCTCTCAGCTTGTCCGCCAACTGGTCCAGGTGCGTCGCCCGCCGCAGAATGAGCCGCTCCTGCGCCGCCCGGAGCGCCTCCGCGTCGATGGCCCGCGACCGGTCCCGTCCCGCCTTGTCCCGGAAGCAGGCGTCATCCGCCAGCGCGTTCACCAGCCATGGCTGCCCCAGCGTCTGCTCCCACACGAGTTCCAGGGCCTCGGCCGTGAACGCCTGTCCCGTCTCCGCCGTGTGCTGCCCGAGCAGGGCCAGGACCTCGTCCCGCGAGAAGTCCCCCAGCCGCAAGGACGCCGCCTTGACGTTGAACGCGCTGCCCCCGGCGATGATCGCGTTCGCCGAGCCGGAATGGATCCGGTAGTCCCGCACGTCCCGGACCCCGCACAAGACCACGCTCTGCGGAAAGCCGCGCGGACGCTGGTGGTATCCGGTCCGCAACTGCCGCAGCACGGCCAGCAGCGAATCGCCGATCAGCATGTCGATCTCGTCGATCAGCAGCACCAGCGGTGTCTCGTCGGCCCCAGCCCAGCGCGTCAACGCCTCCAGCAGCACCTCGTCCGGCGCGTATCGCGCCAGCAGATCCCGAAAGACGCCGTCCAGGAACTCGTCGCCCAGGGTCATCCGCGCCTGGGACGCCAGCCGGCCGAGCACCGTGCGCATGGCCCGTCCGACGTCCTCGCGGGCCGTCTGCGCGACCTCGATGTTGACGTACACGCACCGGTAGCCGTCGGCATTCAGCCGGTCCCGCAGCGCCAGCAGGGCCGAGGTCTTCCCCGTCTGGCGGGGTGCGTGCAGCACGAAGTACTTCTCGTCCCCGACCAGCGCGAGCACGTCGTCCAGATCGAGCCGGTCCAGCGGCGGAACGCAGTAGTGCCGGGCGGGCTTTACGGGACCGGCCGTGGTGAAGAAGCGCCTGCGGTAGCGTCGCTCGGGCCGCGAGGCATCCATGTTCTCGGAACGTATCACGGGTTCACAGTCCCGTTGCGTTTCGGAAGGCGCTCGAACGACAGTAGCGGTCACGGCGTACCGGCCTGCTCGCAGGCCAGCTCGAACACTCGGGCCGTCTTGCCGGTCGGGCCGTCCGCCCGTTGCGCCGGGCGAGGGAGTCTGCGCCGTAGAACGCAACGGAGTGAGTTCCGCGGCGCAAACTCCTGGGATGGTGGGGGCTGGGGCCGAACACGGAGCCTTGCGACGGGTTGGCGGCGCTAGAATGGACAGCCGCGCGAATGTCGAAATCTGCGCCCGAGCCTCGCGGCCCAGCCTGATCCGGGGCGTGAGTTTCAGGAATCCACCGCGTGCCGGAATGCGCGGGTGCTACAGGAGTTGACGATGATCCGCACAGCCGTCGCTTGCGTCGCCGTGGCGTGGGTGCTCGCCGGAAGCCAGACCGTCGCGCAGGAAGTGCGGCGGTCGGCCCATCACGACTTTCGCGCCGTGACCGTGGCTGACGGTCTCGACGTGCCCTGGTCCGTCGCGTGGCTGCCGGACGGCGACATGCTGGTGACCGAGCGTCCGGGACGTCTGCGCATCGTGCGTGACGGGACGTTGCTGCCCGACCCGGTTCCCGGTGTTCCGGAGGTGTTCGCGAGGGGGCAGGGAGGCTTGTTCGACGTGCTGCCGCACCCTGGCTTCGCGACCAACCGCCTGCTGTATCTGAGCTACGCGCGGCCGAAGGGAGAAGGCTCGACCACAACGGTCGTCAGAGGTCGGCTCGAGAACGACAGGTTCACCGACCTCGAAGACGTCTTCGAGTCGCAGTCGCAGGGGCGCGGCCACTACGGGGGGCGGCTCGCCTGGGACGGCGACGGCTACCTGTTCGTCTCGGTGGGCGATCGGATGGCGCGCACGTCGGGAGACCTGCCGGCGCACCCTGCACAGGACCTGTCGAACCATCACGGGGTCACGGCTCGTCTCCATGACGACGGCCGGGTGCCGGACGACAACCCGTTCGTGGGGCGGGGCGGCGTCCTGCCCGAGATCTGGAGCTACGGACACCGGAACCCGCAGGGGCTGCTCGTGCACCCGGAGACCGGCGAGCTGTGGGCCAACGAGCATGGTCCGCAAGGTGGCGACGAGCTCAACCTGATACGGCCCGGGCTGAACTACGGGTGGCCGGTGGTCGGCTACGGCGTCAACTACGGCAGCGGGACGGCGATCCACGCCGGGACGCGCGGCGAGGGCATGGAATCGCCGGCGCACTTCTGGGTCCCCTCGATCGCCACCTCCGGCCTGCTGTTGTACACGGGCGACCGGTTCCCGGCATGGAAGGGCAGCTTCTTCGTCGGCGGGATGGCCGGCCAGCAGCTCGCGCGCCTCACGCCGAGCGTCGATCGGCCGGGCCAAATCGAGCAGGAAGAGACGTTGGCCTACGGGATTGGCCGAGTGCGGGACGTCCGGCAGGGGCCGGACGGCTACATCTACTTGGCGGTCGAGCAGCGCGGCCGGCCGGGTCAAGTCGTGCGGCTCGAACCGGTAGCGCGCCGGTAGCGCCGATCGAGCGCGTACGCCGGCCGACAAGGGGCGGTCACTACTGCCCTCATGGTCCTGGCGACGCGTTACCTGTGCTGTTGGGACGATGACCGCTCGGTGCCCGCTACTTCGAGGATCGATCCGACCTGGGCCAGTTGGACGAGATCGACTGGGGCGCCGTCGAAGCAGCGGACTGGCGGCTAATGCAAGGAGGGCAAGCAGGCCGAGTTCCTGATCGAGCGCCGCTTCCCGTGGGAACTCGTCTCCCGCATCGGTGTGCGGTTGCGGAGGGTCTGCTACCAGACCGAAGCCGTCCTCGAAGCCGCCGCGCATAGGCCGCCCGTCGAAATTCGTCCAGCGTGGTACTACTGAGGGAGGAGTGGTGCCGGTGATCATGTACAAGACTGGCGACATCCTCACGGAGGCGGCGGAGGCCCTGGTGAACACCGTCAACTGCGTCGGCGTGATGGGGCGCGGGGTCGCACTTCAGTTCAAGCGTGCGTTTCCCGAGAACTTCAAGGCATACGCCGTCCGCTGCAAGCGGGACGAGATGAGACCCGGAGATGTGTTCGTCTTCGAGACGGGTGAGATCGTTCCCCCACGCTACATCATCAACTTTCCGACCAAACGGCACTGGCGTGGCAAGAGCCGGCTTGAAGACATCGAGTCCGGGTTGCAGTCGCTCGTCGGGGAGATCCGCTCGCGCGGAATCCGGTCGATCGCCATCCCGCCGCTTGGTAGCGGCCTGGGCGGGTTGCATTGGCCGAGTGTGCGTAAGCGCATGGAGAAGGCTCTGGAAGGACTCGACGACGTCGAGATCGTCTTCTTCGAGCCAGGCGGAGCACCGACAGACGGTCGAGTGAACCGATCACGCGATGTCCCGAAGATGACGACAGGTCGTGCGGCGCTGGTCGGACTGCTAGACCGCTACCTGCTCGGCCTGCTGGATCCGTTCGTCACGTTGCTGGAAGCGCACAAGCTCATGTACTTCATGCAGGTCGCGGGCGAGCCGATGAAGCTGCGATTCAAGAAGGGTCGTTACGGACCGTACGCCGAGAACCTGCGGCACGTGCTGCACGCCGTCGAAGGCCATTTCGTCTCCGGCTACGCCGACGGCGGCGATGCCCCGGACCGGCGCTTGCAACTCGTGCCGGGCGCGCTGGAGGAGGCTCGCGCGTTTCTTGAGGGCAAGGCGGATACGCACGCGCGCTTCGCGAAGGTGTCCGAACTGGTGGACGGTTTCGAGTCGCCGTTCGGTCTGGAGTTGCTGGCCACGGTTCACTGGGTCGTGGCCGGCAAGCCAGTGGGGCTGGACCTCGACGAGGTGACCGAGCAGACCTACGCGTGGAACGACAGGAAGAAGCAGTTTTCCCAGCGGCAGATCGAGCTTGCCTTCCGCGTGCTGTCCGACAAGGGCTGGTTCACGTGAGCGAGAGTGCTCAGGTGCGGCCGCCGAGGACATCCAGCGTCCGAGCACCCCGGGCTGTTCGCTCCGTCATCACCGCCGGGCGCGTAGGCCCGCCGGCCCAAGGTCATAGCCGACCATGAACAGACCCGCCGCCAGTTCGTGAAATCCGTCCTCCCCTTCACGGAAAGTCCCCGGGTTGTCTTCCAGCGTGCGACGCAGGAGCCAGTTGGCTCGCATAACGTGTTCCGTGTGGAATCGCGAATCCTGTCGGAGCTTCGGAAACCGTAGCGAGCCCCGGCTGGGGTTCCGCATCTTCGGGTTCTTCGGGTTCGATCCCTCCCTGGCGCTGCCGAATGCGAACGCCAATGGAGGTGGGACTTCCGACCGAAGGGTGTCGTCACAGAACTGTCGCACCAGAAGCCCGAGGGCTGCACCTACCCTGCCGTCGTACATCCCGCAGTACTCGCAGAGCAGACTGTAGATCTTCGCAAAGCCCGCGTTCATGCGGCATTCCGTGGCCGGGCCAGCAGTTTGCACGAGCATGTCGCGCCTGGACGGCGTGTGATTCCGGGCCAGCACGCGGCGCATGTGTCCAAGCTCGGCGATCAGGACGTGTTTCCGCGACCTCAGACGGAAGTTTCAGCGGTCGTTTTCCCGGAACCCATAGATTCTAAAGGCTTTAC